>JAHITX010000129.1 GCA_018817425.1 Pseudomonadota bacterium | reverse complement strand
GCGGCATCAAAGTCTTGACAAGAAAACACCGGATATGGTTTATTGGGCGACATTTCCCAAGAGAGAGACAGCAGCTTGAATAAGCAGCTTACCCACTTAAAAAACAATTTTTGCTGTTCATACAATCCCGACCACCGCTTTCCCCGTCCGATTTTGTTTAATGTTGGGGCACGCAACACCGAGGCTGCACATATTGGGCTTCTTGGTTTTACAGGGCATCGCAAACTCGTGTTTGAGGGGAACGTTGTATTATTTGCAACGGATCGCCTTGCTATCGGGGCAGAGTACCGGCAAAAGCCGAATGCATATACTTCAATTCCAGGGCTTGTTGAACCGGAAGACGACTGGTGGTCGGTGGTCGCAGCCTATGTTGTCAATGATCATTTCACCATTTCCGGAGGAGTATTCAGCCTGGGAGAGGTCCTGAATCACTATGATGATGGTGCCCTTGCTCTTAAAATAAAATATGAATTCTGAAAACTTAATGATGCTATAAATTGATACCATACTCTTTGAGTTTTAACTGTAAAGTGCGGCGGCTTATGCCAAGGATATCGGCGGCATGGGTGCGGTTTCCGCCAGCCTCATCAAGTGTTCGAATAATCATATCTTTTTCTACGTCTTTTAGAGATCTTCCGGAGGATAAATCGAGTTCTATGTTTGTATCATCAACACTTAGATTTTTAAATGCATCAGGAAATTCCTCCGGAGTGATCATCTCTCCCCGTGTCATGATAACAGCGCGTTCCACCACATTTTCCAGCTCCCTGACATTGCCAGGCCATTCGTAACGCATGAGCAGATCAATAGCCCGTGGATTAAAGCCTTTGATGAGCCGCTGATTTTTATCAGAATACCGTTTAAGAAAAAAAGCAGCCAGCAAAGGAATATCATCGCGTCGTTCATGTAAAGATGGAACCCTCAAATTAACAACATTCAGGCGGTAGTAAAGATCTTCTCGAAACCGGCCTTCCCGGATTTCTACTTCTAAATCTCTGTTGGTAGCTGCAATGATCCGGGTATCAACATTAACGGTAGTCGAACTTCCTATGGGTTCAAACTGACGTTCCTGAAGTACCCTAAGGATCTTTGCCTGGGTGACAGTTGACATCTCAGCAATTTCATCCATAAAAATCGAACCGGTGTGAGCCAGATGAAACCGTCCTTTCTTTTGAGACACCGCACCTGTGAAGGAGCCTTTCTCATGACCGAAGAGTTCACTTTCCAGAAGAGTTTCAGGCAGAGCGGCACAATTTATTTTAATTAAGGGCTTCTTGTGGCGAGGACTGTTTTGGTGAATGGCATTAGCAATAAGTTCTTTTCCAGTGCCGCTTCCACCGGTAATAAGAACAGTGGCTTCCGTGGGTGCCACCATGGCAATGGTTTCCAGAAGTTTTTGCATTGCCTGGCTTCGGCCGATGATATTTGAAAAGTCAAACCGAGCGTCCAATTGTTCATTAGGAAAAATATCCTCTTTCTCCAATTGCTGGTGGCGCAAGGCCTTTTCAATCAGTATTTTTAATTCATCTATGTCAAGAGGTTTTGTCAGATAATCGTAAGCTCCTTTTTTGAGAGCATCAATTGCCGTATCCACAGAAGCATATGCAGTCATAATAATAATAGGAATGCCCGGACTTATTTCCTTGATTCTTTTCAAGGCTTCGATACCTTCTATTCTGCTCATGCGAATATCCATAATAATTAGATCATAAAACTGTTCTTCTACTGCAACAATGGCGGTCTCACCATCATCAGCTTCAACAACTTCGTAACCTTCTTCCGAAAGAACGACATTAAGCATCTGTCGGTGGGTTTGTTCATCATCAACAACTAGTATCTTTTTTTTCATTCGTTTTTCCGTTTCTTATGTGCCCCAAGAGCCCCATATAAGGAGTCAAATAATCATGCTTTGTCTGCATATATAGGAATGCTCAAGGTAAAGCGGCAACCATAGCTTTTGCCAGAAAGAGGACTCTCTATAATTATTTCGCCACCATGATTTTCCACAATCTTGTGGACGATAGACAATCCTAATCCGGTGCCTTTTTTTCTGGTAGTAAAAAAAGGGTCGAAAATTTTTTCTCTTTGTTCGGGCACAATGGCTGGACCATCGCTTTCGACCCAGATATTGAGCTGGTTGCTTTGTTCATTCAAATTCACTCCAACATCAATGGTTCCGCCCGCCTCAACAGATTGTATTGCGTTCAATAAAAGATTGAGAAGAGCCTGTGTCATCTGGTTCTCATCCAAAGGAAACTCTCCCAAATCAGGCAGAATATTTTTTGTGATTTCAATATTTCGAACCAGAGCATCCGCATGCACCAATCGTAACGTATGTTCCACTAATTCATTTACATTAACTGGAAATAACCTGGCTTCCAAAGGTCGGGCAAAAGTAAGTAAGTCCGTCACAACTCGATCAATTCTATCAATTTCCTTTATCATGGTGTCAGAATATTCCTGCTCCTGAGGTCGATCTTTCAGGGCATGCTTTAGAAACTGAGCAAAGCCCCTGATAGAGCCAAGGGGATTTCTGATCTCGTGGGCTACCCCGGCTGCCAGTTTCCCGATTGCCGCAAGTTTTTCCGACCGCTTGATCTTTGCTTCCAACCGTTTGATTTCCCTCAGATCCCGAAGTACGATTACAGCAGCTTTACATTCCCCCTTTTCAGCCATAATCGGGGATACGCTTAATGCCAAAGCGACTTCTTCTCCCGATTGCTTATGGTAGAGAATTTCTCTTTCTAATACTGAGCGGCAGTAGGAAAGGGTTTCATTAATGCCGCTTTTCTCAAAATCAATATATTCTTTCAAATCCAGGCCTCTGATCTCGGATTCCTTAAAATCGAGTAACTCCAGTGCTAATAAGTTGTAAGAAGCCACTTTCCCATCCCGGTTAACGCTCAGCAAGCCATTGGCCATGCTGGCCACAACTTGACTGGCGTAATCCTGAGTTTCTTTGAGTGTCCTATCCACAAGGTAGTAGTTTTGTATAACAAATATAAAAAAAAGCGCTCCGGAACCTAAGGCAACAACAATGGCAGCCATGATCAAGGCATGATGAAAGTCTGTATGACGCGCCTCTTCAAAGGTCGACAATTTCAAAGCAAGGACAATAAACCTGTCGCATTTTAATCCATCAACAGGAGTTCGAAAAGGGAAAAAACATTTGTTAAGTTCATATACCTTGGAACCGTCTGAAAGTTCCCTGATCCGGCTTTTCACCTGATTATTGTCAGTTAGTTGAAATGTTAAATCAGAAGGCAAATCTTCATTAGAAGTCTGTGAATGACTGATTACATTGCCTCCTTCATCCAGCAAGTAAATATATGCAATATCCTCATCTTTTCCTGCTTCATGAATAAGCCTGCCTATTAGGTCATGACTATCCTGTGTTTTGGAATGATTTATTCCAACCCTTGCGCCAACTTCTATTGTTCGAATCAGTGATAATCCCTGGCGATTAATAAATTCCAAAGCACGCGTTTTATCACGGTTCAAATTTCGGTAAGTGGAAATGCTGATAAGCACGAGAAGTAGAAGCACAACGGCAACAATAGAATATGCAGGCACATACATTTTTTTTAATTTAAGCATACCGCATCTATTCCTATAAAAAATCTGTAATAATTGGAACGTTGTTTTTAGAAACGCTATAGATTGATTTTATCCTAACCCTGAATACTTTTATATAATTTTCATACTTAATTTATAGGATAAATATAATAGTTCATGCTGTCAATTTATAATTTATTTTCATAAAATTCATTAAGTTTCCAATATTTTTACTATAACAGTATTTATTCTATTAATATTGATCCGCTATTATATATACTTTAGAGCCAGTTTCAAAACGCCCCATTTTCGCAGATCTCTGCATTGGGCTCAAAGATTAATCCTCGAAATACTTAATGTATTCCTTTGGTTGAAATTTGCTTGCTGTTGCGATTTAACAGGCTATACGCTCACCCCAAACCAGGGTATTTTCACCTTTTATAGTTTAAAGGCCATTTTTATTGTTTAATAATATTTATTATTGACTCTGGCGCTATAACTCAATATTTACATTGTACAAAAATAAAACGAAGCAGTCAGAAAATATTCTGTTTTGCCTGAAACATAAAAATCAAGACTTGCATGCAAAAGAGGGTATTTTTTAAATATCTTAAACGGAGGAAACGATGGGCTGGTTTATAAAAACCTTTACAAGTTCCATAGGTAAAAAATGGCTTATGGCTATAACAGGGCTTAGTTTTTGCGGATTTCTTACATCACATCTATTAGGCAACCTGACTCTTTATGCAGGAAAAGATGCTTTTAATTCATATGCCGAGCATCTTCATTCTCTTGGAGTGCTTTTATCTGTAAGTGAAAAAGGGCTTTTGTTTTTTGGGATAATTCACATTTTAACCGGCCTTGTTCTTTTTATTCAAAATATGAAATCAAGACCCGTAAGATACTCCGTCAAAAAAAATGCCGGGGGCCGCACAATAGGATCTGCTACAATGCCTTACACCGGCTTGATACTAATTGCTTTTATAATACTGCATCTGATCAATTTTCATTTTATTGATAAAACCGGCACAACAATATTTGAAATAGTTAAGAATGCGTTTTTAAATCCGGTATATATAGTAGTATATATATTTGCCATGATTGTGGTTGCAGTACATGTAAGTCACGGGTTCTGGAGTGCTTTTCAAACACTTGGAGCAAACCATCCCAAGTATATGCCTTTTATCAGAAAGGCGGGTATTGCCTTCAGTATATTAGTTGGACTTGGTTTCGGCTTCATACCGGTTTTTATTTCGCTTACAACATAAGGAAGGATATAATATGCAGCTTGATGCAAAAACACCGGCAGGCCCACTTGCACAAAAATGGGACAAACACCGTTTTGAGCTAAAGCTTGTCAACCCTGCAAATAAAAGAAAATACAACATAATCGTTGTTGGAACCGGCCTTGCCGGAGGTTCGGCGTCAGCATCTCTTGCCGAACTTGGATATAATGTAAAGACATTCTGCATACAGGATAGTCCGAGACGCGCCCACAGTATTGCCGCTCAGGGCGGAATCAATGCTTCAAAAAACTATCAGAATGACAGTGACAGCGATTGGCGCCTTTTTTACGATACTATAAAAGGCGGCGATTTCAGGGCAAGAGAAGCAAATGTTTACAGACTTGCCCAGCTTAGCGGAAACATTATCGATCAATGTGTTGCTCAGGGAGTTCCGTTTGCGCGCGAATACGGAGGCCAGCTTGCAAACAGAAGTTTCGGCGGTGCTCAGGTTTCAAGAACTTTTTATGCACGGGGCCAGACAGGTCAGCAGCTTCTTTTAGGAGCATACAGCGCGCTTTCAAGACAGATTGCGGCGAAAAAAGTACAAATGTATGCCCGAAGGGAAATGCTGGACATTGTAGTAATTGACGGTCATGCAAAAGGGATTGTTGTACGCAATCTTGTTTCAGGTGAAATTGAAAAATATGCCGCAGATGCGGTTGTTCTTGCCACAGGCGGCTACGGCAATGTGTTTTATCTTTCAACAAATGCCATGGGCTCAAATGTTACTGCAACTTACAGAGCATATAAAAAAGGAGCTTTTTTCGCCAACCCCTGTTTTACACAGATACACCCAACATGCATACCCGTTCACGGAACATATCAGTCAAAACTCACATTGATGAGTGAAAGCCTGAGAAATGATGGCCGGGTCTGGGTTCCCAAAAAACCGGGAGATAAAAGAAAGCCTTCCGAGATACCTGAAAGTGAACGTGATTATTATCTTGAAAATAAATATCCAAGTTTCGGAAACCTTGTTCCACGCGATGTTGCATCACGAAATGCCAAAGAGCAGTGCGATAAGAAAAAAGGTGTCGGCGAAACAGGACTTGCAGTTTATCTTGATTTTGCAGATGCAATCAAAAGAGACGGAAAAGACACTATAGCAAAAAAATACGGTAACCTTTTCCAGATGTACGAAAAGATTACAGCCGATAATCCCTATGAAACGCCTATGATGATTTACCCCGCCGTCCATTACGCTATGGGCGGACTATGGGTTGACTATAATCTTATGAGTACCATAGACGGTCTTTTTGTACTGGGAGAAGCCAATTTTTCCGACCATGGCGCAAATCGTCTTGGTGCAAGTGCTCTCATGCAGGGCCTTGCGGATGGATATTTCGTAATTCCTTATACTATAGGCGGATATCTTGCTACCACACCTAAAAAAGAGATAAAAACCGATCATCCGGCATTTAAGGAATCCGAGAAAAAAATTAATGATTTTACCAATAAGCTTCTTTCTATAAAAGGAAAGCGTACAGCAGATGATTTTCACAGGCATCTTGGAAATATTTTGTGGGAATATTGCGGCATGTCCAGAAATGACGCAGGGCTTGAAAAAGCACGAAAGCTTATACAGGAGTTAAGGGGAGAATTCTGGAAAAATGTTGTTGTACCGGGTTCCGGCATGGAGTTTAACCAAAGTCTTGAAAAGGCCGGCCGTGTTGCAGATTTTCTTGAATTCGGTGAATTGTTGGTAATAGATGCTCTTTCCCGCAAGGAATCCTGTGGTGGCCATTTTAATGAGGCTCATCAAACTGAAGAAAATGAGGCAATGCGTGATGATGATAATTTCTGCCATGTTTCGGCATGGGAGTATAAGGGAGATGGAAATGATCCCGTTCTTAATAAAGAACCTCTTACTTTTGAAAATGTCAAACTGACACAAAGGAGTTACAAGTGACAAAGACTCTTAATTTGACACTCAAGGTCTGGCGCCAGAAAGGCCCGGACGCTGTCGGTAAACTTGAAACATATAATGCCAAAAATATTTCCACTGACATGTCTTTTCTGGAAATGATAGATGTTATAAATGAACAGCTTACCCTTGAAGGCAAGGAACCAATAGCTTTTGACCATGACTGCCGTGAAGGAATTTGTGGTATGTGCGGTGCTGTTGTAAACGGCCGTCCGCATGGCCCTGAAAAAGAAACTACATTGTGCCAGCTTCATATGCGCCATTTTTCGGACGGCGATACTATTTTTATTGAACCCTGGCGTTCGAAAGCTTTTAAAATAATAAAAGACCTTGCTGTTGACCGGAGTGCGCTGGATAAAATAATCCAAGCCGGAGGTTATGTTTCCGTTAATACAGGCGGAGCTCCCGATGCTAATGCCATACCGATTTCACAGGAAATAGCAGAAAAAGCAATGGATGCCGCTGCATGCATAGGATGCGGAGCATGTGTGGCAGCCTGCCCAAATGCTTCTGCAATGCTTTTTACAAGTGCTAAAATTTCACAGTTAGCGCTTCTTCCCCAGGGAAAACCTGAAGCAGCAAAGCGGGCTATAGAAATGGTTCGAACAATGGATAAGCTTGGTTTCGGAAACTGCACCAATGAAAGAGAATGTGAAGCAGAATGTCCGAAAGAAATTTCTATTGTAAACATTGCCCGAATGAACAGGGAATTTTTTAAGGCATCGTTCTTTTCAGATGTAAAATAGTATCTGCTGATGACTAACCATACTATTTATATATCAGATTCCCGTATAATGCCTGAAGTTTCGGATGAATCCGTTCATCTTGTTATTACTTCCCCGCCCTACTGGCAGCTAAAAGATTATGACGATATCAGACAGATTGGTTTTTATGATACATATGAAGAGTATATCAACAACCTTAATCTGGTATGGAAAGAATGCCATCGTGTCTTAAAAGAAGGTTGCCGGTTGTGCATTAATATCGGAGACCAGTTTGCAAGAGCTGCGTATTATGGCCGCTATAAAGTCATTCCCATCAGAACGGAAATAATAAAATTTTGCGAATCTGCCGGTTTTGATTATATGGGAGCTATTATCTGGCAAAAAGTTACAACCTGTAACACAACGGGAGGAGCTTCAATCATGGGGTCATTCCCTTACCCGCGAAATGGCATTTTAAAGATTGATTATGAATTTATTCTGCTTTTCAAAAAACCCGGCGATCCTCCTTTTGTGGAAAAAGAAAATAAAGAAAAAGCAAAATTATCCACAAAGGAGTGGAACGAATACTTTGCCGGGCACTGGATTTTTCCGGGAGAAAAACAGAATAAACACCTTGCAATGTTTCCTGAAGAACTTCCCAAACGCTTAATAAAGATGTTTTGTTTTGCACAAGAAACGGTTCTTGATCCCTTTTTAGGAAGCGGAACAACAGCTCTTGCTGCCAAAAATCTTAACAGGCATTCAATAGGATACGAAATAAATGAATCCTTTTTGCCTGTGATAAAAAAGAAATTGGGAGCTGAACAAACTGATATTTTTACTGATTTTTCTATTAAAGTCAAAAAACCCAAACGTGATATTGCAGACTACGGGCAAAAAATAAATCAATTGCCATATATATTTTGTGACAAGATTAAATTTGAAAAGAAAAGCGATCCGAGAAAAAAGACATATGGTTCAAAAATTGACGCAAAGCAAAAAGAAAAAATTAAGTATTTAAGATTAAGGCGTGTTATTTCCCCAAATGTGATTGAGCTTAGTAATGATAGCACAGTAAAGCTTATCGGTATAAAACCAAAAGCAGGGTCGGAGGCAAAAGCCATTAAGTGGCTTGAGGATAAATTGAAAGGACAAAGCTTTTATTTAAAATCCGATCAAACCGAATATGATGAAAACAATTATCTTCTTTCCTATTTGTATCTTAAAAACAAAACATTTATCAATCTTCATCTTCTTCGCACAAACCTGGTGGAGATAGACGAATCTGCTCCATTTAAATATCTTAAAAAGTTTAAAGTCGTTTCGGAAGAAATCAATAAAATTGATGCCACAGAAAAAACTTAAAATTCTTCATCTGCTAAGCCAGCGTCCCGATTCAACGGGAAGCGGTTTCTATTTGCAGGCCATGCTTCGTGAATCATTGTTATGCAATCATCAAAATTTTTTATTAGCAGGCATACAGTCCGACCAGCCTGTCAACCTTGACTGTATTAAAGAAAACCGGTGTGAATTTGTTAAGTTTTCCAATACGGATGTGTCTTGCCAAATACCAGGCATGAGCGATGTTATGCCTTATGAAAGCTCAAGGTTTTCCTGTCTTTCACCAAAAGAGATCAACCAGTATTTAAAATCGTTTACAGAAAAACTTAAAAAAACCGTAGCTTCTTTTAAACCGGATATCATACACAGCCATCATTTATGGATTGTAACTTCTTTAGCCAGACAACTTTTCCCTAATATTCCGATTGTAACTACCTGCCATGGAACAGATCTGCGCCAATTTAATAATTGTCCTCACTTGCAGGAAATGGTTTTGGAGGACTGCCGCAAAACAGATGCTGTTATGGCTTTATACGGGGCACAAAAAACAGATATCATCAATTTGTATAATATTTCTGAAGATAAAATTTTTGTTGTCGGAGCCGGATACAATGAACAGCTTTTTACCCCAGCGCCTAAGCCTGATCCGAATCCCGTGCAACTGGTATACGCCGGAAAGCTTAGCAATGCCAAAGGAGTACCCTGGCTTTTGAGGGCGCTATCTACCGTAGACTTTCCTTCATGGCGTTTGCATCTTGTTGGAAGCGGAAGCGGTGAAGAACGCGATTACTGCATAGAACTTGCAAAAAATCTGGGCGAACGGGTTATTGTCCACGGAGCTGTTTCACAAAAAGATTTAGCAGATATTATGAAACAGTCTCATGTTTTTGTACTACCCTCTTTCTATGAAGGACTGCCTCTGGTTTTACTGGAAGGCCTTGCCTGTGGCTGCAGGATAGTTGCAACCGATCTTCCGGGTGTAAGTGAACTATTAGGAAACATTAATGCCGATTTTATAAGCATGGTAAAAACTCCTCGTCTTAATATAGATATTCCGTATAAAGAAGACGAAGATTTATTTGAAAAAAATCTGGCACATGCTCTAAATACTCAAATTTTAGCCTCATTAAAAAATCCAGGAATAGACATCTCCGTTATTAGTGATAAAATAGCTTCTTATTCATGGACAGGTGTGTTTAATAAGGTTCAGCAAATATATTATACAGTTTTAAAAAGATATAATAATATTTAGCTACTCAGGTTCACGGTTCAAGGCAATCAACCGTGAACCGTGAACCTAACAACCTGAGTAATTTCAATATTTTTTAATAAAAGGAGAACATATGGATTCTGTTAATATCGTGCTATCGGATATTTCACCAAAGACAACAGCTTTATTGATAATAGATATGCAAAATGATGTTATGGATATTGTTCCTCCCGGCATGCAGGTCATACCGGTTATAAAACGTGTTCTTGATACCTGTAGAAGCAAAAGCATTCCGGTAATTCATAAAATAAGAATTCAGCGTCCCGATGGAATTGATGTTGAAAAGTTCAGAGTAGAAATGTTTAAGCAGAAACCCTATCTTGTTGATGGAACACCAGGTGCACAAATAGTGCCCGAATTAAAGCCTGCCGAAGGTGAATTTCAGGTAAAAGGTGCAAGGTTCAGCGGATTTTTTCAAACAGATATGCAGTTGGTTTTGACAAGACTTGGAGTAAAAAAACTTGTTATTTGCGGAGTACAGACACCAAACTGTATTCGTTCAACAGTGACTGATGCTATTGGTTATGATTATGATGTTATTTTGTTAAAAGACGCTACTGCCGCACAAACCCAGCAAGTACACGAAGCAAATCTGTTTGACATGAACAATATGGGTATTACTATAATATCAACTGATGAGTTTTTGAGTTTGATCGCATAATCCGAATTAAAGGAGTAAATTATGTTAAAAGTATATGCAGCAAATTGGTGCCCTCATTGTAAAAAAACAGTTAAGTTTCTTGAAGACAACAATATAAAGTTTGACTATATTGAATTAGAGGAACAACCGCAAGAAACCATTCAACTCATTATCGATGCAAATGGCGGCGATGACTGGGTTGTGCCTACACTTGAATTTAACGGATGCTGGCGTCCCGGCAAAGTATATGTAGAAAATGTGCTTAGAAATGACCTTAAAGATATGGGCGTTATATAACCATTGCGTTTTTGTTGCACAATATCATGAAAGTACAACAGGGAAGCAAATACTCCAAGGAATAATTTGAGATTATAGAGCCACTTTCAAAACGTTTCAGTTTGGTCAAGCTCAAGGCGGGCGAAAATTTCAACCGCAGGAATACATTGAGTATTTCGAGGATTGAAATTTGAGCCTAACGCAGAGATCGGCCAAAATGGGGCGTTTTGAAACTGGCTCTATATTGATTGGATTTTCATCTGCTCAATAGTGGCCGCAAAATCCCGAAGCTGCTGCATAGCCTTTTTATTATGCTCGATGGTTTGCTGCTCGTTGCTTATTTTGTTGTTATATTCCAGAGTATCATAGATCTTATCCAAAAGATCCAGCCAGCCTTCCTCATTTGGGGGAAACCCTTGCTGGCTTATGTTGTAACCCCTGATGGTCGTAGCATCCGGGTATCCCGGAACATCAATCGGGAGAAAAAGGGCACTGAAAAGACTTTCTTCCGCTCCGGTCAGAGAACGGCTATATGTATCCCAGGCGTCCATAACCGTTTCAGGCGTATTGGGCGGCGGAAAAACAAAGGTTCTGCCGGCACCATGCTCTACGATATCGTCCCCGTTCAAATCAACGGCAAAACGATAATCCTGCTCTCGCAACATGTTAATGGCACCTTCCTCCGAAAAGCTACCTATTACATTATCCGTTAGATTACTGCCATAGCTGTTAGCCCGCTTGACCAAATTACGTTCCTCGCCTGACAGCGACTTAAGAAACTCGGCTGCATTCATCCCGGACGATTCATAAGATGACAGGATCTCACGAAAGGAAGCTATCTCTTTGTCATCAAGACCGCGAACGCTCATAAGCTCTTCCGACCGCTGCAAGGCTGCGTCCAATGTCTGGGCTTTTTGAGCTTTAGTTGAAATCTCAACAGCATCACCTGTAGTCGGCACCTCTCCAACCGGTACAACTGATGTCTTTGCACGCGCAGCCGACCCGTAACTTTTCACCGCGTAAAATTGAGACTGGCATATACCACTTACTGTATTCATAGCTATATGACTCCTTCTCTTTGGGGTAGAAGATGAACCGCAACAGCAATTTATAATATAACGCCAAGTTAAGCAAAAGACGTGCCGAAAGTGGATTGAATGCTTTTAAGAAAATATATGGTCAGATTAAAGCATTAATATCAATTTGTTATAAATCAATTTGCTTTGAGAGGCTTGTATGCTAATTCGATAAAAAAACAGGTAATAGGAAAATAATTCCTACAATACTATGAGTATTGACCCGTTAAATATGGAAAACTATAAAACAGCAGCAAGGGAAAAAATGGAATATAACAATTGAGCCAGTTTCAAAACGCCCCATTTTGGCCGATCTCTGCGTTAGGCTCAAATTTCAATCCTCGAAATACTTAATGTATTCCTGTGGTTGAAATTTTCTCCCGCCTTGAGCTTGACCAAACTGAAACGTTTTGAAAGTGGCTCCAATGATTAGTGTTTTCTGATAGCCCGGATACGTTGTAATAATGTCGGATGTGAGTAGTGGAAAAATACATATGCCGGATGCGGAGTCAGGTTTGACAGGTTATTTCGGCTGAGTTTTTTTAGCGATTCTATAAGCTCTTCACCCATATTAAAGCTTTTCGCATAATTATCTGCTTCATATTCGTTTCTTCTTGAAAATGCATTCATAAGCAAACCGATGATAGCTGAAATCGGGCTGTACAACAAGCCAAAGCCTATAAGCCCCATATGAAAACTTGCTTTTTGAGAGCCTAATGCCTGTGACAGTGCTGGACTGCCGATAAAAAGCGATAGAATAAAAAGCGTAAGACCTGTCTGGATTACAGAAATACCCATGGCGGTCAAGGTATGTTTCTTTTTGTAATGGCCTATTTCATGAGCAAGTACTGCAACTATTTCTTCGGTAGTCAAATCATTGATTAAAGTATCAAACAATACTATTCTCTTTTTTGCCCCAAGTCCGCTAAAATATGCATTTGCCTTTGATGACCGTTTGGAGCCGTCTATAACAAAGACATTATCAAGCTTAAAACCTGCTTTTTTCGCAAATTCTTCAATTGCATTTTTCAATTCACCATCTTGAAGAGGTGTCTGTTTATTAAACAATGGCACGATAAGTGTTGAATAAAACATGGCCATAAAAATCATGAAAGCGCTTGATAGTATCCATGCGTAAATCCAGAAATTTTTCCCGGCCGCCTGATAAAATACTACAAACAGGGCAAGAAGTCCTCCCCCTATGATTGCCGAAAGTAGCCAGCCTTTAAGCTTATCTAAAATAAATATTTTAGGAGTGGTTTTGTTAAACCCGAATTTTTCTTCTATAACAAAAGTATCATATACTGCAAACGGTGTGTTGATAATATCAGAGCAAAACATGAGTATTGCAAAAAACACCAAAGTAATTGCAACAGAACTTTGAACAAGGCTTTGCGACATCGAATCAACAAAAGCAAAACCGCCCAAAAACAGCATCAGCAAAATCAAAACAAGGTTGAAGCTACTTGTAAGAATAGAAAATTTGTCATTTACTTTTTTATATTCCTGAGATTTTTTGTATTTTTCCGAATCATAAACATCACGAACTTCTTCAGGCAGTTTATCTGACCAGGTTTTTGAATTCAGATAATCAATCGTTCTTTCCAGAACAAAATCAAAAAGGATAATTGCGATAAAAATATAAAAAACAGTATTATGCATTAGCCATCCACTTCTTCAAAAAATTCTTTTTCTGCGCCGCATTTGGGACAGCACCAATCATCGGGCAAGTCTTCAAAAGATGTTCCCGGTGGGATATTGCGCTCGTAGTCTCCGGCTTCAGGATCGTAAATATATTTGGCACAAGGGCTTTGATACCGTGCCATTTTCTCGGTTGCCATAACTATCTCCTTTAATGAATGTTTATTCTAAGAAAGCCGTTTCAGTGTTTTGTCATATTCGGGAAATCCAACTATGGACTGGAGTTCTGTAAACTCCAGTATCTCCTCAGGAATCTCACCTTTTTTAAGGCAATCAAGGGCCTTTTTCATGGCATAAGTTGCAGCAGAAAGCAGTGTTAAGGGATAAGCTGCAATGCGGTAGCCCATTGATGCAAGTTCTTTCGGCGGCAAAACCGGTGTTACGCCGTGTTCAACTATATTAGCCATCTGACAGCCACCCAGTTTAGCGATTATTTTCATTTCTTTTTTATTACGGGGAGCTTCAACAAAGATGATATCTGCACCCAGATTTATAAAAGTTTCGGCACGGAAAAGAGCTTCGTCGAGTCCTAAAGTGGCCAGGGCATCCGTTCGGGCCATAAGAACAATATCTTCGTTATTTTGTCTTGCTTCGTTTCTGGCCTCTGTGGCGGCTTTGATCCTGTTAAATGCCGTATCGCGGTCAACCACAGCTTTTCCCCTGGTATGCCCGCATCGTTTGGGACTGACCTGATCTTCAATCATGATTCCGGCAGCACCTGCGCGGATATATCCGTGCACCGTTCGTTTGATATTAACAGGATTGCCATATCCTGTATCTCCATCACAGATAACAGGAATATCTGTGGCATTGCAGACATTTTGTGCCTGATCAGCCATTTCTGCATATGAAATCAATCCGGTATCAGGAAGTCCCAGCCGAGCCGCCGAAACACCGAAACCGCTCATAAAGGTAACTTCAAAACCGCTTTGACCTGTCAATTTTGCACTCAAGCCATCATAACAGCAAGGCATAATGATAAATTTGTCAGAGTTTAAAAGCTCTCTCAGCTGTTTAACAGCTTTAGCCTGCCTGGACATGGGCTGCTCAAATCTCCCGTATTATTTTTGCTTACACCAGCGCGTCTTTTACCGCTTCAAAACCTATCCGTTCAATCATTTTTCCAAGACGTTCGCCTTTTTTGGCATTTTCCGAATAATACTTGATTACTTTCTCAATGGCCAAAAGGGCTTCATCATCACTTAATTCAGTCAACAATTCCTGGGCAATTCTAGGTTTTGCGCCAACATTTCCACCTATAACAAGAGTCCAGCCTTTAGCTTTTCCGAAAAGGCCAACATCACGAACCCATGATTCGGCACAATTGATATTACATCCGGATACGGCCATTTTGAATTTTCCGGGAAGTTGCATCCCGTGATAAATTTCATCAAGCTTCATACCCATTCCTAATGAGTCCTGCTGGCCAACTTTGCAAAAAGTTGTTCCGGGGCAAGTACGAACACTTCGCACGCAAAGCCCAACAGCCGCACCTGGTTTTAAGCCCAGATCTGTCCATACATTGTCAATATCTTCTTCCCGGATTCCTACCAGAGCAATTCGCGTTGCACCGGTAATTTTCATGGCCTGCACTTTGTATTTTTCAGCCACATCAGCAAGTTTTCGCAATATTTCCGGTGTTACTATGCCGCAGGGTGTATGTGCCGCAATAGCATAAGTTTCATTATCTCTTTGTATAATTGCACCTTTTTCGCCGAGTTTAAGCATGAATCTCCTCCTGAAATCTATAATATGAAATTTGACATAATCTTAATGAATACTGGAAAACGGGTACCTTCAAAAGCTGTATATGTCAATATAAACTTCCGGCCGTGGTTGTTTGGATCAGGTTAGTTTTCGGGCAAACCGAAGCTGTGATAGGGCATAGTGTGACTTGCGTTTTAAAACCGAATCATCTTTATCAGGATGACCCTTACAAACAGGATGAAAAAGCTGGATTTATTACCAAAGCATAAATTATAGTAAAATGCCATATTTATACAATTTGTATTTATATAATTTGTTGACAATCAAAAGATTGGCAAATATTATGACAAAATCTCTCTCGCTAACAGAGAGCAATCAAGAAGAATAAATCAAAAAAGGTCCTCCCTGTTTACATGAGATCAACTATCCTTGTCCGTATAGTTATTGGTTATCTTGCCATATTCATTCCCGTGGTAGCAGTGAGTGCATATGCTTTTTCACAACTTTCTTTGTTTCGTAAAGTAATAAGCGATATTTTGCTGATCGACAATCGCATGAGGGAGATTGAACAAGGTCTTGCAGAATCCATTCTCGCACAAACACGCTATGAAAAAAAATATATCATCACAGGAGATAAAGAACTCCATAAACAGTATATGATAGCAGAGAAAGACATAAATATTCGCATTAACGAGGCAATATCAATAGCAGATACCCCACGTAAGAGAAAAACATTAACCAGGGTAAAAGATTACTATAAACACTACCACTCTATATTTAATGAGGAAGTAGAATTTATTAAAACTCCCCAAGCTTATCTTCAGGATGACTTCAGAGAGAAAAAAGAAAAGGTAGTAGATAAGATCCTGGGGGAGCTGAAAAATCTAAAACTTTTTTCAGAGCAGGATACCTATGAAAAAATTAAACATCTTAGAGAATCAGGGGAAAAGGCAAATAGAATTTCAATGGTAGCCGGGGCCTGTTTTATCTTTTCAGGAGTCATAATTGCTATATTTATTACCAGGAGCATCACCAGACCTCTTAACTTTATGAGGAAAAAAACGAGGCAAGTTGCAAAAGGAGATTTTGATGTGAGTTTGGATTTATCTTCTCCGCCCGAGATAGGGGAGCTTGCGCAGGATTTTAATCTTATGTGCAATAAGCTGAAGCAAATGGATAAAATGAAATCTGATTTCTTTTCGTTGATGGCTCACGAACTGCGTACGCCTCTTGCCTCTATAAAGGAAGGGACCAATCTTTTGATGGAAGGTATAGGAGATGATAATAAAGAAACAGGGAAAGAGGTCCTTACGATCATAGCAGAAGAGAGCAACCGGTTGACCGACCTGGTCAATTCTTTGCTGGATTTGAAAAAAATGGAAGAGGGGATGATAACACTTAATCTTGAAAAATCCGATATACATGCTCTTATTAATAAAGTCGTTTCAGGGATTGCTCCTTTGGCGATGACCAAAAGTGTAAATATAAAAGTGGACATACGGCAGGGCCTGCCTTATCTAAAAGTAGATGAAGAAAGAATTCTTCAGGTACTTAGGAATTTGATCGGAAATGCTGTTAAATTTACACCGGGAGGCGGCCATGTAGCGATATCCACTCAACTAACGGAAAGCGGGGTAAGTGTTTCAGTGGCGGATACCGGACCCGGCATACCCAAAGAAGATTTAAATGTGATTTTTGATAAGTTTCAGCAGGTCACCATGACGGGTTTTAATGAAATTAAGGGAACAGGGCTTGGGCTTGCTATTGTTAAACATACTATAAACGCTCATGGAGGTAAGGTTTGGGCAGAGAGCGAAACAGGACAAGGAAGTACTTTTATCTTTTTATTGCCTGCATGATCTTAATCTTTTTTGTCGGCTGTGCTGTCAACAAAAGAGTAGAAGCAGGAAAAGATGCCGGTGAGTACATAATTACCGGACAAAAGCTTCTTGATCAGGGAGATTATGAAGGAGCTTTGAAAGAAAATATGAAAGCCATATCATTGTGTAAAAGTAATCCTCCCGGAGATGAGGGCCTTTTTAATACAGGGCTTATCTATGCCCATTATGGATATCCCAAAAAGGATTATCATAAAGCCCTTGATTATTTCAAAAAACTGGTGAAGGTTTATCCTCAAAGCCCCTTGGCCGGAGAGGCGAAAATATGGATTGAGATACTCCGCGAAAATATGAGATTAAACGTGGTAATTAAAGAATTGAATCAGGTTATAAACAAATCAAAACAAATTGATATAGAGATTGACGAAAAGAAGAAGGAACTCTTGAAATGACCGGCAAATCTTCTGTAAAGATATTGGCAGTGGATGATGATGCAAACTTTTTAAAACTTATCAGAATAAGGCTTGAGCTGGCAGGCTATGAAGTAGTTACGGCTCAAAACGAAGATGACGCGTTAGCCAAAGTTAAAGAAATGTCATTTGCCATTTCCATTGTTGACCTCAAGCTCGTTCACAGTGATGGAATATCTTTGATGGAAGAAATGCATTCGATCAATCCCTATATGCCAATTATAATTCTTACTGCTCACGGAAGTATCGAAAGTGCTGTGGAGGCCACGAAAAAGGGTGCTTTCAACTTTCTTAATAAACCCTTTCATCCGGGAGAGCTTTTATTGCAGATAGAAAAAGCGATAGAAAACCAAAGGCTTGTTTCAGAGGTAAGATGGCTTGAGGGACTTTTAAAAGAAAGATATGATTTCAAGAATATTATTACAAGGTCTGACAAAATGTTGAAAATTCTTGATCTGGTATCACGTATTGCCAAAACCGATTCCACAATTCACATCTCAGGAGAAAGCGGTACGGGCAAGGAGTTGGTTGCAAAAGCAATCCATCTTGCCAGCGATAGAAGAGATAAACTATTTGTTACTATCAATTGTGCAGCCATTCCTGAAACCCTTTTGGAGAGCGAACTTTTCGGTTATGAAAAAGGGGCATTTACTGATGCAAAAAAAAGCTATGCCGGATTATTTGTCCAATCTCATCAAGGAACCATTTTCCTCGATGAAATCGGAGACATGGCTCTATCTATTCAAGCAAAACTTCTCAGGGTTCTTCAGGAAAAGAAGTTTTATCCATTGGGCAGCGAAAGGCCGGTAAAGGTGGATGCCAGGGTCATTGTAGCTACTAACAAGGACTTGGAGACTGAGATTAAAAACGGCTCCTTTCGTGAAGATCTCTTCTATAGAATACATGTAGTTCCTATCGAACTTCCTCCCTTGCGTAAAAGAAAAGAGGACATACCCCTTCTAACTGAACATTTCCTTAAGGAAGTTAGCGGGAGGATGAAAAAGGATATAAAAGACATATCCGCTTTGGCTATGCAAAAACTTATGCTTCATGACTGGCCCGGAAATGTGCGGGAACTGGAGAACACAATCGAGTACGCAGTGGCAGTAAGCCAGCATAGTGTCATAAGTGAACAGATTATTCTTCCCGCAAAGACTTTGCCCGTAGAACCGTTAAAACCTCTCAAAGAGGCGAAAAACGAATTTGAGAGGGGATATCTTGTTCGCCTCCTTGAGTTTACTAAGGGCAATGTGAGCAAGGCGGCAGAACTGTCGGGAAGATACAGAGCCGATTTTTACAATCTTATCAAGAAGCATTATCTCAAACCTGAGCAATTTAAAACCCCCACTAAAAAAAAGTAGCTTAAGATATATTTGCTTTTTTTAAAAAATTCCATACATTCAGTATCATTTTTATGCATGTTAATTCATACATAAGAAATTCCATTTAAAATGGTTAGACTGTTTATCACATACACTTCTCCTTAAATATCAAGCCTTTAGTATTCGTAGCTCAACCTGGCACGTCGTTTGCTACTATCACAAACATAGTTATAGTGATTGCCAAAACAATGTTTCGATTCTTGTTATCATCAAACGGAACAGATTGTTTATCATTACTATAATTTCTTCTCCGAAACTGCTGTATTCGAATCTGATACAGCAGTATTTCTCAATGAAGGGGGGTGGATAAAAAGCGCACAACACGATGAGTTCGCAAGGTGAGAGTAGAATACATTAATGTTAAGCAATGATTTTAAAAAGGAGGTAAATTTTATGCTGGCGAAAAAATTGATGGTATTATTAGTGGTTTCGATTTTAACCCTTGGGACTGCCGGGATAGGCTTTTCGGCACAACAGATAAATGGGTCCATAATTGATATTAAGGCAAATACATTGACTATTATGGATGAGACCGGCAAAGAAGTAAAAGTCGATGTTAAAAATATTGAAACAATAAAGGATATAAAGGTCGGCGACATAGTTGAAGTAAAAGATGGTGAGGTGCAAAAAAAGGAAAGCAGTTAACTGCACCAGAATTATCTCGGCAATTAAAATAAAGTGTTTGTAAAGTTTACAGGGTGAAGGTTTTTAACTTCACCCTGATTATTTTTTATGAGCCAGTTTCAAAACGCCCCATTTTGGCCGATCTCTGTGTTAGACTCAAATTTCGCACGAAGTGACACGTAGTGAAGCATAGCGCTTACCTTTAGCGCTATCCTCGAAATACTTAATGTATTCCTAATGAGATTGGCCTTTTTTGGCACACATAGCTTGCGAAGTTTACTATAATTACTTCCTTGTGCAAAAGAAGTTCTATATGTACTGCTGTCTGCGTTATGCAGGCACCAGTAAAACTTTGTAAAAAACCATCCGCCATTTTACAACAGTTCAGATTATAACACGATGCGAAATGCAATACGATCGTTGGAAAAGTTTAGAGGTATGCGGCCTGCATTATATATACGATAGGTTTTTGGCACCGGATAACAGTTATAGACAGACCACAGACCAGTCGAGAACAGATTATGACCGTATTGCAAATTAGACATATTAAGTGTTTATCTTACTTGAGAATAAATATTTTTTGTTTGATAGTTTATTTTAAAATGGGCCCTTCTGTTCTTTGCCCAGGACGCTTCGTTATGGCCGGAATCAAGCGGAGCTTCTTCGCCGTAGCTGATTATTTTTAAACGTGAGAAAAGAATTCCTGATTTAATAAGGAAATTTTTTACGCTTTGGGCACGCTTTTCGCCTAATACAAGATTATACTCATTAGTTCCACGTTCATCACAATACCCCTCTATATTTACACTAATCCCGGAATTTTTTTCAAGATAAACAGCTTTATTTTTAAGAATATTTTGTGCGGATTCATCAAGAACCGCACTATCATAATTGAAATAAACATCTTCTTTCTCGAATTCCTTTCTGTGCATTGCTTCTATTTTATCAGCTTCTTCTTTTTCTTTTTGTGCCTTTAAGGCATCTTCTTTTAATCGTGCTTCTCTTTTTACTTGTTCCTGCTCAGCATTAAGGCGAATATCTTCATCTTCTGCCGAAACGGATGTATCATCTGTGCTGCTAAGTTCTTCAATATTTGGTTCAATTAATTTATCTTCCGTTACAATATTTTTTGTGCATGCATGCATAAATATTGAAAACAGCATCATTATAAAAAAGACCATAAATAAATTTACAAATTTTTTACTCATCTCTTTCCTCCTTTGATTGATTACCCCATAACTTTTTTACAAAAAGACCGGAGCATATTTTCCTGTCGTGTCTGTTGCCGGATATTCTTTGGTAACAGGCAAATGGTATGCCAGATTCGGGTGTTTGTATTAAATTATTGATATATAGGATAAATAGCTGAATAAAATCAAATTCGGGCAGGAGTGTTTTGTATTGTTTTTAGTACAGGCAAAAGAATCAAAAAGGAGAGATAATAAAATAAATAATTGAAATAATATATTATTACACTGAAGGGAATTTAGTGCACTTTATTTTAGTATTCTGCAAAATCAGGATATAGCAATTTGGCACAATCTTGGCAAATGCCGTGAGTGAATTCGGCCTCAGAGTGATTCTTAATGTATGTTTCAATTTGGTTCCAGGAGCCCTTATCGTCACGTATTTTTTTACAGTTAGCACAAATCGGCAGGAGGCCTCGCAGGATTTTCAGTTTTTCTTCGGCTTTATTACGATCTTCTATCTCCTTAGATAACCGTGCATTTGCTTGCATTAACTCAAGTGTACGTTCCTCAACTCTATTCTCCAATTCAGCATGTGCTTTTTTCAGTTCTTCCTCAGTCTGCTTGAGGGTAGTTATATCTATCCCCATCCCTATCAGAAAATTTTTATCATTGATTGTCATGCGAAAAGCGGTAAAATAAAATGGTACTTTTGAGCCATTTTTGATTATAAGATCAGCTTGTGCATAAGATTTGCCTTTAACAAAGCACTCTTTTGCTCTATCTGCAATTAGATCCTTATCCGAGCCATCAAACCAGTCTAAATTTTTTCTTTGTTTAATCTCTTCAGCGGAAAACCCGGTTAAATCTTCATGGTTCTTGTTCCAGCGAATGATGTTTCCATCCTCATCATAGAGATAAAAAATCCCGGGAAGACAATCAAGTACACTATTAGAGAAGTTTCTCTCAATTATTATATCTATCTCCATTTGCTTTAGGCAGGCAAGTTGTCTCTCCAACTCCTGAATCCTGTGCTCCAATTCTTCTTTGTTTAGCTTGCTGATCATTGCAGCCCCTCCGATTATGTGAAGTGTTTTGACAACACATCATATTAATCCAGACACCGAAATGCTTTTAGAAATAGTCTCACCGTATCTGAAAAATATCATTCTCTCTATTAATCGAGTTTTCTGCTGGTAATAGATCTCTGTGTTCTGTAACAAATACAAAATCTTTTTGATTCTCATATAAGCATTATACATGAAAAGTATCCACGGTGGCAAAACAAAAAAGGACAAGATAGATTCTTATAAGATTGCTATGCTGATTAAAGGCGGCAATTTTTCGATAGCTTATCCGTATCCGGCTAAAATACCCGCAACCGATTAGGAAATGAGAACTTTACTGCATTAAACAGCAACAGTAGGTTAGAGCCTAATGAATTACGTTTTTTAACATTGACTTAGCTCTGTTTATAGATTATTTTTAAACTAAACTTACGCAAGCAATTCCATTGATCAGATTAGATTAGATTAGATTAGATTAGATTAGATTAGAAATACTCTCCCAGCAGAAAAAACTTAATTATACAACAATGAGCCTATTTCTGTTCGTCGGCTCATAGTGGATGATACAATAAGGGGAAAACCTCACATGAGAGGTTGCGATTCAAAGTATAAATGTGATGTTGAAGATAAACAAGCAATCGGTATTGAAAGCTACAAATGGAACGAATACCAAATATATCGCGACTCTCCTTAAAATACAGCAACTATGCTCTTTTAAAAGAAAGTTGTTCAGGACGAATCCTCAACCAAATAGGATACAATATTTGCACCATGAACGACAATGTAATTATACAAATAATGCAGGAACACTTTGAGGGTCTTTTTCCAAAAGTCTGCACTCTATGCGGCCGTCGTTTTGCAACGCTTAAGGAATACATACTGAATACCAAACGCATCGGAGCAACAATCTTTTATGATGCAGAATTAGAAAATTGGGAAACAACTCAGCCGATCGGTGCTGTGGCACTTGCAAACTGTGCTTGTGGCACCACGCTGGCACTTACCACCGGAGGTATGCCGATTTCACAAATGCATTTGATGTTGAAATGGATAAAAGAGGAAACTCAACATAGAGGCATGAGTTCAGTGGAACTGGCAGATTATGTTCGCGATGAGATTCACAAAAGAGTCCTGGAAGATATAGTATAAAAAGATACTAGGAGGATAAAATGCGTTTGTTTTGTATTTTGCTAACCTTATTATGGTTACTTGTTTTGCCTTCAATGCTTTGTGCCAATGAGGCGCAAACCGCAAAGGAAGGCTTTAAAGATATTCACCGGGGTTTGAAGAAGATTACGAATTCAGTGGACAAGAAGGCCACAAAAGGTGTTAAGGCCATTGACAAGAAAGCCAAAACGCTCTGGAAAAAGGCCGCTAAAGATATAAAGAAAACAACCGGGAATTAATTGAGAGTAGTAAATATGCCCTTTTGGCAAATACTTCTAAAAAGGCAGGAAAATCCGCTAAAGGTTATTATTGGTTCACTTGGTTTGATACAGAAAAAAGTTCTCAACAAAAAATCATTTTAAACAATGATAATTTGTTTGGATCTGAATGAATCTTGTATCTTTAATCCTTCTAAACTTCCATATTAAATAAACAGATTGTTTCCCCCCTTGGAATTGTATATTTTATTCATACGTAGCTATTTCCGATTGGCTACTTTGTACACATATCCTCCATGTTGTTTCCGAAGCTTGAAATTTATATCCTCTTGATTTTCCATAAGTTTTTATAAAAACTACCCTAATGGCATGACAGTTGCTCATACCTTATACTAAAGACACGAATAAACTTTAAACCATATGGAAACAAGGAGGTGAATTTATGAGAATAGCCAAAGCAATTATAATAACAGTAATGTTTGGAATAGCAATTGGGATATTCCCGAAAACCAGTTCGGCTCGCGATGTATCGGTGGGAATTTCTTTGGGCATACCTGTTCCTTTCTTAAAAGTCTACCACGCACTACCCTCTCCACCACCTCCACCGTGGGCATTTTATAATAATCGCTCATATTATCGAAAAGCATATACTAATAGAACGCGCTTTCAAAACTACAGAGATCATAAATACCGTGGTAAAGGGCACGGATATAACAAGCAAGAAGAGAGGCAAAATAGATATGACCATAACAATGGTTATCGTGAAAAAAGACCCCGTAACAGGTAATTATGTACTAGTGGAAAGTTTATTAAAAGGGACAGGCCGAGGGTATCCAAAACAACTTCGGCAAATAGCGAAGGCTCCCTCTTAAGCCAACATTGGCCGCCTGTCCAATAAAAGCAGGCGGCTTTTTACTTCCTAATCTATGCTAAACACTATATGTCATCTTATTTATTATAAGTCCTCATAACAGCTTCTATCACGGAACCGGCGATAGCCATAGCTTTATCTGAGATCGTATCGCAGTAACCAATGTCTGATCTTGGGTCTATATCTCCTACTTTCATGTTTTTGGTTACTTTCGTGCCCGGACGGATAAGCCCGCGAATTACACCGTCGATACCGGCCACAAGCCCAGCACCGCCAACATTTGCAATTACTTCTCCGCTTTTTACTATATCTCCGATGTCGTGTCTTGCTTCAAATACACCCTCTGCAGGTGCTCTTAATAATCTTTCTGCGGTATATCCGCCGATATTTCCTGGTATTCCGGTATCAGGTATGGGTTTGCCGGAAGTAATAATGCGTCCCAAGTAATGGCCCCTTTTTGTTTCTATAGCCATGTGAACATCATCTCCGGCACAAAAACCCGGACCAAGTCCTAATACGAGAGTAGCTTCGGATTTTTTTGTTCCTATGTTCTTCTTAGCAAGAATAGCATCCACTAAAACATCCGGTTGTAGTTTCTGTAAAGTCTTCCATTCAGGATCAACTACAACGGCAATTTTTCCCTTATCCCAAATTTTTCGAATCTCTTCAAAACTACTTGCTTTTAAAGCCTGGACACCTTCTATAGTTTTTTGTCCTTCATGAACAGCTTCGCAAAAACACACGCCTCTTCTTACTGCAAGAGGGTAGGGAATTTCCATCATGAAAATCTTTTTAAAATTGGCCATGTAAAGCCGCCATGCAACAGCACTGGCCATATCTCCTGCACCTTTGATGCCTATTGTCAGTTGATTTAATATAGCCTGAGACATATAAATTTCCCTTGTATTATTTACCAAACGGGCAAACCGGATACTGACATTTTTTACAATTCATGCAAAAACCTCCGTGGCCCATCTGCGCAATTTCTGCCTTTGTTATTTTGTCTGCCGCCAACACCCTGGGAAAAACCAGATCGAAAATTGTTGTCGCATTATAATAAACGCAAGCTGGAAGACCAAGGATAGGAACATCTTTAACAGTCGCATGCAGGAACATGGCACCGGGAAGAATAGGTGAACCGTAAACAATAATTTTGCCTCCGGCTTTTTTTATACCCTGCTTGGTTACATCATCAGGATCAACGGACAGGCCTCCTGTTGTAAGAATAAGTTCACATCCGAAAGCAACAAGTTCGTTAATAGCGTCTGCAATCATTTTCAGATCGTCCGGAACCAGTATCTTTTTTACTACTTCCGAACCAAAAGCTCTGACTTTACTGCCAACAAATTTATCAAACTCATCTTTTATCAATCCTTCGTAAAGTTCGCTTCCTGTAACTACTGCTCCAACTTTAAGCTTTCTGTATGGCATTAAACTTATAACGGGTTCATGTTTTTTTGCAATAGCCTCCACCCGTTCAATCTGCTTCCGGGATACTATCAGAGGTATTATCCGTGTTCCGCCCACTATCTGATCTTTTTTACACGGGAAATTGGTTCTAATGGTTGAAATTATAATGTTATCCAATTTATTAATCTTAAGAAGCCCGGTAACATTAATTTTAAGAAGTCCGTCTGTTTCACAGATTATAGCTGATTTCCCCTCGCTGGGATTGGTATACCGGATTCCATCACCGCAGATTGAAGAAGCAATACGCAAGGCACCATCATCTTCATGAACATAATTATCCGAAAGATTAAGGACATAAAGCGTTTGCTTTCCCAGTTTGAGTAATTCCGGAATATCTTCTTCCCGCAACACATGGCCTTTTTTAAAAGCAACTCCTTTAAATTTCCCGGGAATAATGCGTGTCATATCATGCGGCAAAACCATCCCAACCGCATCTTCAACCCTAACCTTTTTCATAATCTTTCTCATAAATTAAAACCCTCAATTTAATAATTATTCTTCAACAGAATGTTTTGTATGCTTAAAAAGCCAGATTGCTTTGAATATGAAGATTAATTTTTAGATATTATACAAATAAGATTCGTTACTTAAGGCATAAATCTTTGTCAAGATAATTCTATTATGATTTCAGGGTAACCGCATTTAGAAATCAACCTGCCAGGACTTTCATAAGATAATCATTATCCCAACCAGCCCTAAGTCGTTTTGATTTTATGCTCTTTTTCGGTGTTGCTTCTTTTTTAATCATATTCAAGGCAATATGTCTGAGCACAGCAAAATTTTCCGGTGCATTGCCAATTCTAATTCTGCTCTCATCTTCCCGGAAAGAAACATCTAATACCCAATGAAGGCTATTTTCAATACCCCAATGACTACGGACGGCATTGCCAAATTATTTTGCATCATTTGCTATGCTGCAAATGTAATAGCTTGTGTCTTCTGTTTACTCTTCTTGGATCTTTTACCTGTTTAAAATACTGGACTATTGTTGGAACTTCCTCTTTTGGCATTTTGCGCTGGTTTACGTCTAAAATCTAATAATGGCCGATTTGAGCGGAATATCCAATGGTATCCTGGAAGGTATAAACAGCTTGGTTCAAGCCGCCAAAGCCAGAGCCCGAGGCTATAGAACAACACGAAATCTCATTTCGATTATTTATCTCATCGCTGGCAAACTGAATTTTGAGTTACCCACATGAAACAGCGAGGAGCCAAGAAGAATTATTAACAAAAGTTAGACAAAATTTTATGAATAACGAATAAAAGCAACATTATAGGATGTTTTAGCTAAAATTTTCCTCACTACATTATTGTTTGCTATCAAAGAAAGGCTTCTTTGTCTTTTTCAACCAATTTTACTTTCAGCTTGGTTTCTCCATCCGAAAGTTTCAAATCCTTTTTAATACTGCCATCCCAAAAATCATTGCTGTAAGTTTTCTTCCTGGATACGGCAACAGGATATATTTTTTACCTTTTATATATTTTTATCTGTTTTTGTCGAACTTGGATTAAGATAAAATTTAAAATATGAAGGGTACGCATTTATACTTTCATGGAGTATTTGGCCCGGTCTCTTTCTTGTTCAAAGTATCAACTTCGAGGCCGAGCGCCTTGGCGCGTTTTGTCCATTGCAACCTGGCCATGGCCTGCATGTCTTCTACCTTGTCCATCTCATCTATGATTTCCATCCCTAACAGTGTTTCTACCACATCCTCGAACGTGACTAACCCCTTAGTTCCCCCGAATTCATTAACGACCAGCGCTATGTGCTGACGATGATCGAGCAGGAATTCCAGCAGACCGGATAATGACATCTCACCAGAAACGGTCATAATATCCCGCTTTAAGGCATCGAGTTTTGTTTCACTTTGATCTTGCGCCATGGATAGCAGCATGTCGGATTTCAGGATAAAACCGGTAACATCATCAATATTACTTCGGTACAGCAACAAGCGCGAGAAAGGGGTATGCGATTTAACTTCCAACGCTTCCGCAACCGTCATATCCTGCCGAAACGCAACAATCACGGTACGTGGCGTCATAATATCTTTTGCTTTGATTGATTCAAATCGGAATAGATTGCGGATGATCCGCGATTCGCTCTCTTTGATGTGTCCGGATTTTTCTCCGATGCCCGCCATGGCGACAAATTCATCCCGGCTGAACATATGCGGGTTCTTTTCGGGCGCTATCAGTTTGGTCAGCTTTTCAGAAAGCCAAATCAATGGGAAAAGAGCCGAAATCAGACTGCGCACAAAGATCGCAGTTGGAAGTACGAGTTTTCGCCAGAAGACTGCGCCTATAGTTTTTGGAATAATTTCGGAAAGGAACAGGATCATCAATGTCATAATGGCAGAAAACAGGCCGAACCAGGTACTTCCGAATATGATCGTAGCCTTGGCTCCGGAGCCAATTGCCCCAACCGTATGGGCGATGGTGTTTAAGGTTAGTATGGCCGCAAGCGATTGGTCCACCTTCTCCTGCTTCAACCGATTAAGCAGAGTTGCAAGTTTCGGCTTACTCTCTCGCAATCCGGCAATAAAAGAAGGTGTGATGCTCAAAAGAACCGCTTCTGCCACAGAGCACAGAAAAGAGAAAAACAAAGCCATCAGCATATATACTATCAGTAGTACAACATCTGAGCGGGTATATTCAAGTGATCCGGATGTCTCCATATTTGATAAGCCAATTGCAAGCACTGAGCCGGCCGTAACCAAAAGAAACGCGAAGACAACTGACCAACGAAACCAATTATGCGTTAATTTAATCATTTTAGAGGTTACCTTGAAAGTCAACAGGGAAAGATTGGAACACGTCTTCTATTGAGCAATATTATTTTTCTATGTAGCTTTAGGTTTGCATCTTAAATCTTAATTGTATGATACAGTTAAGATTTAAGATGCGTTCATTTGTTATGCTACATTTTAAGCTTATTCTATGTTTGCGCTGACAACAGAGGCCATCTGCATCATGTTGATCGTCTGGCCTTCTTTCATATTTGTAAGGTCAGTTAACTTGCCTGATTTGCTTTTGGAGTTTGTGTTTTTAAAGATCGAAAGCAGCTTAGCATCAGCAACTATGAACTTGCCGGCGTTTTCCGGCTTTCCGTTTTCGGTCTTTGTCTGAAGCTTATTCGCTTTTATGTAGTCCCATAGTTTTTTGGTAATCTCTGTCCTGGGAAGCTCTGTTGCTCCAAGAAACGCTGCCAGCTCACTTTTTAACTTTACCGGTTTCATCAATCCTTTTGCTTCTGCCATTTTTAGCTCCTTTAGTTGTATATTTATGATTAATTACTGCATGTTTTACTTGTATTTGGCACATAACTTCTCACCGGCGATGGACGCAAATTCGCTGAAGAAAAGGGTTAAGAAGTTTCACTTATGTTTGCATATATAACAACTGATCCAGCCGCTAAATCATGAACCCCCCTTTTATTCTTTGTAAAAGGAATAGTAAAAAATGAGATTATTCCCAATACCAGTTTAATTAGAATACGAATATAAGCTGTATGCAAGCAAATAGTAAAAAATTACTCTCCAAACAGATCCAATAGCTACATCATACCAATTAGTTACTTCTACAGAACCGGGAATGGCCAAATACAAAATCATATAGAATATGATAATTGGTATCATCGCAATAAAAGTATAGCGAATTCCAAAAACCCAGGCTAATGAAATATATCGTTCAAAATATATTTTCCTGTTAGGCCCTCCATTTGCTTTATAACAATATATCGTACCTGATATCAGAAGCACAAAGAAAGTTGTGGTTTCAAAAGTATCCCAGAAACCGGGCTTTTCATCAATAAAAAAGCACGGCACAATTTGGACAATTAAAATTGCCAGCAAATAGAGCCAAGCTTTATGCCTGTTTAATCCTGATAGAGCCAGTTTTTTTTAACTTATATATATTCCAGAAATACATTTGAGCCTTTTATCTCTTGACTAAATTCTTAAAATAATTGACTATATATAAAATATTTCCCCTGTCTCTATCAAAAATTAATTATTATTCAGACCCAAACAAAACCTGCATAGCGGTTAAATATTGTTTGAGCTTATCTCTTGTATCATAGCCTCTGAATTAAATACATATATACCGGCAATTGGCTCTGATTTTTTATTTCGAAATACTGCGGCAGCAATTCACGCTTTTTAGGGCTGTCCTTTAGCGGAGAAAGATAAATAGCCCCTTTTTTGAGTGTGTTAGATGAAGTTGTCCGGAGTAATTCAGCCAGGGACTGATAGTGATCGGGCAAAAGCTGTTCGCCTATTAAAAAATTGCCCGTAATCTCGATGTTTGAATAATTCGTATTAACTTCAAGCATTTTATAAAAAGCGTCTTGAACCTTTGCTGTATCAACCGGTTTTTGAATGAGTTTCAAAGTTGGTGTGTCTATAGATTCGAATCCAATGTTAATATAGGTATAATAGGGAAGTTGGTTGAGTTTATCAAATAATTTTTTTTTAGAATTAAGCATGGAATCAACACTTCCAAACAAATATAGAAATGGAGTTGAACTGTGCGCGACTTTTAAGTAAAAAGCTTTGAACGCTTCGGATGCTGTATAACATATCAATTCTTCTCCGGCTGCAAGTGCATCATGATTGCCTAAAAACAGAGCATTATAATTTTCTATATTGCGCCCATAGTGAGCTTTTAGCTGTTGAATCTGATCTATTATATTATCTTTAGATCGTGGTTGAAATTTTCGGGCGGATTTAACGCAACAAAAATCGCAGTGATAAAGACAACCGTCTGCTATAATTATTGGAATGACTTCGTAATCGACATGACGTGTATCTGGTGGAAGAACTGACACCCTCTCGCCTATGATTGAATTTAATTTCTGGGATCGTTCATACAGCACGCCGTCATGATTCTGTAAAATAAGATTTATCAGGTCTTTTATCCTTGAATGCAGGCCATCTTTTTTCATACCATAAAGATTTGCATATAATTGAGACCAGGCTGCAAATGCATTCATAATATTGGCATCTTTGTAGTAGTTTACTTCCCAAACCGCGTTGCTGGGATAAGGAAGACAAGGCAGGTAGTATTCACCCACCCATGAGATAATTCCTTTTTCGCCGCCAACATCACCTACCGTATAATACAACCAGTCATTGCCATCCGTCCGTTTGAGCTGCTCGGCCGGATGAGGCCAGTTTGTATTCAGACCTCTGACAAACTTTATTTCACCATTTAAATTAAAAATAAATTCGCATTCGGATGTTTTAATTTCAGAATATCTTCCATAGCGAAGCGGAAAGCTTGCTTTTGTGATGGTAATGGGGCTTTGTTTTTCAACACTGAAAGACAGGTTATTTGAGTGTGGGAATAGCATTTAGCAGAAAATCTTTCATGAAATTTTAAATATTAAAAAGTCCAAATGCCCGGCACAGGCGTGAACCTCTGGGCGTTTTGAGCTATCGCTTAAGCTCAAAGACAACTTTTAAAAACTGGTTAATTTCCTGTATCATTATCTAATGACAATTGCCACCTGAAAATATTATAAAAAATTCAGCCGAAAGACATATCGGGTACAAATTATTTTCTTAAATAATAAATTGCCGTAGTTTCCGTCCAGTCTGTCGGTTCTATCTGGTTGAGGCGTCGCACAAGATCGCTTATCATGCCTGTTGATTTTGCATCATAAACCTGAAAGATACCTTCCCGGAAGCCGAGTGAAAGTAAGCCTTCTTTGTGTCGGGTTGCAATAATTTTTATTCTTTCTTCCGCCAAAACATCTTTAAAGTCTGGCAAAAACATAGCCTTTAAATGTATGCCACTATCTGCCGGTGGAAACTGGTATGGTTTTCCTGCCATGATAAAATTTTCCGGTGTGCTGGAATTGGGGAAAAGAAGTGTTACAGAACCATCGGCAGCAATCGAAAAAATATAGACATAGCTATCTTTGCTTACCTGATAGAAAATCTGAACTTCATCTCCTTCTTTTAAATCTGTTTTGGAAAGATGGAGCTTGGCCCAAAGCCCTTCGCCTTTTTCAGGATAAACCGGCTTTATCAACGCTTTCAATTTTACTTTGTATAGATTCCTGTCGTTTTCATCCCAGCCTTCTTTAATAATATCTACTTTTTCAATACTACCCCGGACCGCCGCAAAGATCAGGTCATCCACAAGCTGACTGTTTGAAACAAGTGTGTGCGACTTTATAAAAACACCGACACCCTGTTCTATGGCCTTGCTCTGCGCGTCCCGTTTCGCTCTTTCTATAATCTCTTTGGGTGTGTCGTAAATACCGAGATACGCCTCGCCTTCCGCTTCAATCCATAAGGGGCTTTCAGCAGCAAATGCCGCATGCGCTACAAGCATTAAAAAAATGAAAACGTATAAAGATATATTTTTCAAGCCTTCCTCCTGATGGATTTTTCTAAAAAGTAATTGGCCCCTAATTCTTTTTCGCGTCAATCAACTGCGGCATCTGTTCATTATTGTACTGCTTGCGGGCGATGCGCTCCACCTGGGGTGCGAGGTAGCCGAATAGGTCGTCCATTTTAATGGAACCATCCGGATTGACGACATCCTCATTTTTAATCCCTTTGAGCAGAAAGTAGGTAAAAAGCCCGTGGCCTTTGTCATCATAAGTTGAACTGATCTGGTCACCTGCCGAAGCGGAAAGAACCGTCATGTTTTTTGACAGAACCGTATTGCTCTGAAGATTCATCACCAGCGGGCGAGCCCCCTTGGCAAGCACCGACCTGCCGCCAGCCCCGGAAAAGCATGAATCCAGGGCGACAACGATTTCTTTGGCCTGAAGTTTGCCCAGGGCGGCGTACATCCTTTTTAATGAGTATCCCGTTTGGGCGATAAAAGAAGGGTCGCCGTCATACGGGACCAGATAGGCGTCACCCGTCTTGGGATTTGGGGCACCGTGCCCCGAAAAGTAAACAAAGACCGTGCCGCCCGGTTCTACGTTGTTGGGCAACCACTTTTCGAAATATTTGACAAAATCAACGTTGGTTGCATATTCGTTCTGGAGCAGAATAACATTTTCTTCCAGATAGCCCATGACTTTGGTGAGATATTCACTTACGAGCATTGCGTCGCTTACGGCATAGTCTGCACTGGGGAGTTTTTGACGGTATTGTTCAATGCCGATTACGATTGCATAAGCATTTTTATTTATTCGTAGCGTTGCTGCTGGAAGGGTGTCCACATCCGATCGTATCGTTTGCTGATGCTCAGCAGTCGAAGAAAGGACCTCCCTCTTTTTTGTAGCCACCACTGTTGACGGTTGCCGGCTTTTATAAATCAGTTTGCAATTAGCAAAACCTTTAGGGGGCGCGGTTACCATCTTTGTGCGGGTCGGGCCATGTTGGGAGGATATCCCGATGTAGTATTTATTACCGGGATTGACATGGACAGGCAGGAAGCCCTCGGACAGATAAGAAGGAAGCTCAGAAGGCGCGAGATGAGTAGCGACATAGGAAAAACGATGCTCTCCCGGATCTAATGCTACAACTAAATAATTATTTACGCCCAACGACCCGTCAACACGATTTTCATCAATATAAATATTAAACATAACGGCACAGCCGGCAAACTGATAGTCCCTGTAAACATATAGCAGCGCCTCATCCGGCGGCGGTGGCATATTCTTTATTTGGGTATCCGCTTCCGGCGGAGCCAGCGGGACGGAAGCGCAGGCATTAATCAATGCTGCTACAATTATGATAAACATTATATTTATTGTTCGGATCTTCATAAAGTCACTTTTTCATCCTTATTTTCCCCTGATCAACTGTGGTGTCTGTTCATTGTTAAATTGTTTCCGCGCGATGCGCTCAACCTGAGGTTTGATGTAATTGTACAAGTCAGTGATCTCAATTGATCCATCCGGATTGATGACATCTTCATATTTAATTCCCTTGAGCATGAAATAGGTAAAAAGGCCGTGGCCTTTGGCCTTATAGGTTGAACTGATCTGATCACCGGAAGCGGCAGCCAGTATCATCATATTTTTGTGCACATTAAAAGATTTCTGTAAATTCATTACCAGTGGGCGAGCGCCTTCCGCCAGAACAGACCGGCCACCGGCTCCGGAAAAGCAGGAATCCAGAGCAACGATAATTTTTCTTGCAGGGAGCTTGCCTAAAGCTTCATACATATTTTTCAAAGAATAACCTGTCTGATCAATAAACGAAGGATCGCCGTCATAGGGAACCAGATAAGCATCACCCGTACGCGGATTTGGCGCGCCGTGGCCGGAGAAATAGACAAAAACCGTGCCGTCTTTTTCAACGTTATTACTCAGCCACTTTTCAAAATATTTTTCCATGTCACTTTTTAACGCCCTGTCATTTAAAAGCGTCACGACATTCTCTTCCGGATAGCCCATTACTTGGGTAAGATACGCCGATACAATCCGGGCATCATTTTCAGCAAACGCAGCTTTGGGAAGTTGCTGGCGATATCGCTCAATCCCGATGACGATGGCATAAGCATGCTTGTTGGGCGTTGATTTTTTTTCAGGAAGTATATCGACATCCGATTTGATCATCTTTTTATTATCTCCAACTGAAGTGGCAGTGGTAACGGGGAGCTTCTGTGCAATTTTTACTTCAGCCGCTTTATGCTTTAGCGTGTATAACAATTGCGCGAACATGACGGCGGATTCTTTTTGGTCAAACCATACCGCTGCATTGCATCCATTGATCGACACTGCGAACTGTAGGGCAGCCAAAGGCCCATAATCGGTCACAACAGGGTCCCCGCCTGTTTCAAAACTGCAAAGGGCTCGACTGGTATTGTCTTCAGAGGTGACTTGGAATCCTTCCTCGTTTATTTTTATAGAGGCCTTCGTATAATAGACTCCTATTGAAGGAAATCCCTCAAAAAACATCTTTGTCACTTTATTTTTTGTTTCATCAAACGTAACTGCCTGCAGGTCTTTTTCCGTAGTCCGATGTATGATCCCTGCCCCGCATCCCTGCATCATCGACATCAGTATAAGGAAGATACCTGTAAATATCATTTTTTTCATGGCGGTTTCCTATCGGATAATGATTTCTTTATTTTTATTCGGCGCAATTAGCTGTGGCGATTGCTCGTTGTTGTATAGTTTCCGGGCGATTTTCTGTACTTGGGGCTTCAGGTAGCTATATAATTCCTCCACCTCTATTTTGCCGTCTTCATTGAGATCTGCCTCGCCTTTAACGCCTTTCAATAGGAAGTAGGTAAAAAGACCGTGGCCTTTGTCATCATAGGTGGAGCTGATCTGGTCACCCGCCGAAGCGGATAGAACCGTCATGTTTCTTGACAAAACCGTATCGCTCTGAAGATTCATCACCAGTGGACGAGCTCCCTTGGCAAGCACTGACCTGCCGCCTGCGCCGGAAAAGCATGAATCCAGAGCAACGATGATCTCTTTCGCCGGAAGCTTACCCAGAGCGTCATACATTCGTTTTAAAGAATAGCCGGTTTCGGCAATAAAAGAGGGATCACCATCATATGGAACAAGGTAAGCACCCCCGGTTTTGGGATCAGGTGTGCCGTGGCCGGAATAGTATATAAACACTCTGCCGTTTTTTTCCACATTATTACTCAGCCAGCGACCGAAATACTTCTCCATATCGCTTTTCAGTGCTCTGTCGTTTATCAGTGTAATTACATTTTCTTCCGGATAGCCCATCATCTTTGTTAAATACGCTGATATTATCTTTGCATCATGAGCCGCAAAGTCGGCTTTGGGAAGTTGCTGACGATACTGTTCAATACCAATCACGATAGCATAGGCATTTTTATCCGGTTTTATTAAAATGGCCGGCGGCTCATCAACATCGGATTTGATGATGGAAAATTCCTTTGGAGCAGTTATTGAAGCAATTGTTTCTGGTACTTCTTTTGAAGAAACAAAGGCATGAATCTCACGTGAAGATGTCATTGCTTTAGCGGCTTCCCCCAAAACACCTATGACTGATTCTGCCGCCACACTCCCGGTTGCTTTAAAAAATTCCTCACCACTATAGGCGGGATATGTTTTCTCCGGGACTACAGGCGAACTTATGCTTCCTTTCCATACGAGCATTCCTTTCATATCATAAACAGAAATTTGGATAGATATTTTAGCAAGAATCTTTCCTGTTGTAACACTGGGATTGTCAAACCAGTACTGGAATTTATCAACCTTTGGGATGACGATTACATCGATATCCTGTGGATAAGGCCCGCCTTTTACTATCATCGCCTTATTAAACGCAGGAGACAGCATATTAAGAATATTATTTTTAACAAGCTGCCCCAGGGGGAAGGTAAATGTTTGCGCAGGTGGAGTTTGTCCCGTGAATGTATAACGTTCCATCTCGTTGCTTATAAGAATCGCCGCATTCAATGGCAATTTTTGGATAATTTCAGGCGGGGCAGCTGTAACATCTACCAGAGGGACGTCGTAATGGCCACATCCCACAGTTAAAAACAGCAATAAAAACATACCAAGTCCGCCCCATTTTTTCATAATACACATCATTTTATGTAAAACCTGTAACTCTCTATATTCTTTTCCTGAATCATACATTCAAAAAGTTCCTATTCCCCTGATGGGATAAGTTGGGGCGTCTGTTCGTTATTATACTGCTTTCGGGCAATGCGTTCCACTTGGGGTTTGATGTAATCATACAAGTCACCTACAACAATTGAACCATCCGGCTTGATTACATCTTCATTTTTAATCCCTTTAAGCAGAAAGTAGGTGAATAGGCCGTGTCCTTTTTCCTTATAGGTCGAACTGATCTGATTGCCGGAAGAAGCGGCCATTATTTTAATATTTCCGGATACCGCAAAAGAACTTTGCAGGTTCATTACCAGTGGCCGCGTACCCTCAGCCAGAACTGATCTTCCGCCCGCACCGGAAAAGCAGGAATCCAGGGCAACGACAATGTCTTTAGCCGGGAGTTTGCCCAAAGCTTCATACATCCTTTTCAAAGAATATCCTGTTTGGTTTATAAAAGACGGATCGCCGTCATAGGGCACAAGAAAGGCATCACCGGTCCTGGGATTTGGCGCTCCATGTCCGGAATAATACACAAAAACTGTACTGCCTTTTTCAACATTGTTCGGCAACCATTTCTCAAAGTATTTTGCCAGATCAACATTGGTTGCCCGGTCATTTAAAAGCATAATTACATTTTCTTCAGGGTAGCCCATAGCTTTTATAAGATAGTCGGCAACAAGACGGGCATCCTGAGACGCATAGTCTGCTTTGGGAAGATTCTGGCGATAATTTTCAATGCCGATGACAATTGCAAAAGCCTTTTTATTTGTAGCGGTTTTTAAGGATGGAATTTCATCAACATCGGATTTGACAGTTTCCGATACCGGCGTTTCACTTTTAACCGGATATGCATCTTTGTCATATTTGGTTGACTGCATTTCTTCGGCTTTGGTAAGCATACGGACAAGTACTGTCTGCCCTTTAGCTTTTGCTATCTGTAATGGGGTGCCTTGTGGAGAATCCGCTGCCGACCCCGGACTTCCAACTATGCTGACCTCTGCGCCTTTATCCAGTAAAAGCCGGACAATGTCAGGATACCCGTACTCTACCGCGATGTGCAGGGCTGTGCCTCTGCCGCTTTTTATATTAACATCAGCACCGTTTTCTATAAAAAGTTTTACAATTTCTATGTTTCCTTTTTCAACCGCACACATCAGAGGTGTATAACCCATTGTAGGGCTTGTCATGCTGCATGCGTATATTTCGTTTATATCTACATTTTTGCCATTCAGCATTTCCCGCACCGCCTCGGTTTTACCGTTGTATGCCGCTGTCGCCAATGAAGAAATACATCCGGTCAAAGTGAGACCGGCACACGAAAAAAACACAGCAGATATAAAAACAAAAATCAGAGATTTTTTCATAGAACCCTTGTTAAGAATATATTATTTGCTGAATTTTTAGTTAATTCCTTCAGTTTTGTAAATGAATTGTTTTGTAATAGCACAACTGCATGCGGTTATTATCAATCAGTATATCGGTTTAATATATTTAATAGTTTAATGCATCCCTTAAATAGCCCTATTCCCGCCAAAAAATAAAAGCGGTTAAAGAAAAAATCTCCAACCGCCGTTTCGTATCGAATTTTTTAATAGGTAAGATACTGTTGTCTTTTTAATCTCACAAGAGCTAAAAGCGGACCCCCTTTTTGGGGCTCTTTTTTGCTTGCTGGATTTTGTTTTGGATCTTAAAGGTCATACTTCAATACCCTCCAGTATATGCCAGATCTTTTTGTAAACTATCGCGTTTTCTCCAAGCGCCTCAGTCCATCGTTGATCTGGAAGGTTTCTGAGAACATTTCTAACTTGCGGCAAAGGTTGGTTAAGAATACCACTCATTGAGTTTGCTAACAGCATCGCAGCTGTTCTTGGAATACCTAAAAGCCTTAACACGATGGCTGAGTCATCGTTGACCCCGTAAAACGCTCGGGAAGGTAGATTGCTCAGCTGTTTATATTGTTCCTCCGGTAAATCGCCTGTGGTAATGGACAATAATGCGCCCAGGCCCCAAGAGGCAGTTTGTGTTAACTTCCCAAATAAATTCTGCCCGCATTTGGTCATATTCCCGTCAAAATGGAGGCTGGCGATATCCGCTATTGACTTTCCGTTCACCCAATCTTTTATGATGAGCGCAAGTTTGTTACCATCAGGAGATTTGCCACCTGTTGCTGCTTCAAGATTCTCCCTAAGTTCAGGAACACGAAGTAGAACTCCCATCATATCTTCAAGGGTGTTGCCTCCGGTTTCAAACAGATTCTCTGAATCCCAGGAAGAGCTATCGATACTCCCCTTATGTTTCAACACCGTTTTAATGCTCTGCAACGAAAACCCAGTGCTATCCACTAGTTTAAGAGGCTGGTTCGGGAGCTTCAGATAATCTGTGTAGGTCTGAATGCCACTTAATAGTTTATTCGCTAATGTTGAATCGTGAGCCCGAAGCTTTTCAAAGCCTAGTGTACCTCGTAAAACCTGTTCAACCTGCTCAATAAAGGTCTCTGGTTGGCCCATCTGGCGATAGGTGTGTGCCAGATACTGTAAAAAACTCGACCATTCTGGGATTTTATAAACAATACCACCGAGATCAGTCAGAAAATCACCCGCTTCTGTTGCTAATTTCAATAACGCAGAATTTAGATCACCAGATTGCTTATTAATGAATTTTTTAAGTGTTTCAGCTTTTACATTGGTGTCAGCCACAAGCGCAATAACCCCGAGACTTCCTTGACCGACACGACCTGCTCGACCGGCAATATTCCAGAAATCCTCAGGAGGCATATCCTCACCATACGGATACTGATGCGAAGCCATGACCACACCGGTAACCGGAAAATTAACACCTTGCGCAATAGTGGTGGTAGCCACAAGAAACTTTAGTTCATTTTCTTCAAACAGCCATTCCATAAGGAAACGAACGTCATCAGAAAGTCCCGCATGGTGAACTCCGATTCCGTAATTGAGAAGCTCAACTAATGGGAAATCTTTGCCAAATTCCAATGTCAGAAAATCCTGAACGAGGCTGATATTTTCTGAGATATCTTTACATATATTTTTCTCTATTTTTAATTTTTCTGCTAACGACCATACCCAGTCCGGGCGGGTATGCATTACAATTACCGGACCGCGTTCTTGAAGATGTTGGGCCGTGACTGCGGCCATTGTGCTCTGATTGGTTACTTCTCTATATGTTTTTGCGATTTCCTCTGATTTAGGAAATGAAAGCAAACCATCCACTGACAATGTTTTTCGGGTCGTATGAACAGTTTCAAGATTCAAATCGTAATCAAAGCTTTGTCCTTTCAGAACCTTACCTTTTTCAGCCTGGATAACACCAACGACACGGTCATTTGGCTGCCAGTCAAGAGCAAGGCTTACATCATCCGAATTTGGACCACCCAACCAACGGGCAACTTCACGGGCATTATCAATAAAAGGAGTAAGCAATAAAAACTGCGCACGTTGACACTCTTTGTTTATGGTTGAAAGCAGGAGTTCAAGCTTTAGCCCTCTTCGAATATTTTGAATGTTATGTGCCTCGTCAACAACTACTAGTGTTAACGGTCTGCCAATTTTTTCTTCCCAGTCCTGACGCAACATTAAATCCAACTTCTCGGGAGTGGTCACCAAAACGCGGAAGGCCTGATCCCTAGCATGCTCTTGCAATAGGCCCATTTCGATGCTGTCAACCTCAAGTGCAGGACTGACCTGTTCCACTTGAATATCCAATGGAGCAAAATCACGACGCAGTTGGCGGGCAATCTGATTGACCAGAGTACGTGTCGGGGCAAGATAAGCCACCCAACCCTGTTCGTAGTCAAACTGATTTAATGCCTGCAAAATTCTGAACTGCGCAATCAGAGTTTTACCGCTTGAAGTCGGCAGGCTGACAACCACAGCACGACGGCTGGAGCCTAATAAACCTTTTTCTGCCAGCGTACGTCGCTGAGGAGGCAATACATCAAATATGGCACGGTCGCCTCGACCTTGATCCACAAGACTTCGTACAAACTGCGTTACACGTGAGTTTACGGCACGAGTAACTGTCCAAATGGAATTTTCCACCATCTGTGAAGCGCAGGCTGACAGCAAACGGGTTAACGGCTCCAGTTCCAACAACTGTGTTGTTTTGCATACAGCAAACACTCGGTCGAAATGTGTTTCCAGCAGTTGATGGATTTGGTAATTGCCGTCAACCACACCATCGGTGATAAAATGTGCAAAAATCTCAGCTGCTTTAGCCAAATGATACAGCCCAATTAGCTCGAGTGCAATGGACTTGGCAGCTATGCCTCCTCTCTCTTCCAGATACTGTTCTTCAAATTCCTGCTGGGCGTTCCGTAAAGCTGCAATGCTTTCCAATACCGCATCACGGTCAGTCCAGCCTTGTTTCCGGATTAGCCTCAACCATGTTTCAAGAATTACCGCCCAAGTGCGGTCATGCCAATCGGAAGATTCAACAGATAATTGCGGCCAGTCAATTTCACGCAATAGGCGAGCGGCATCTGCGCCCATATCACCAAGAACGGCAAGCGCACACATCCGTAACAACAGAATGCCATCGGCTATCGGACTGTCACTTCCTGGGAGAATACGATAAAGTCGGAATGCATCCGCAGCACACTGTTTGAGAGCGTTGCTTTTTTCTTCATCTTCTTCAAATCGTTCAAGGATCAGATCAAGGGTGGCCAGTTCTAGAGCTTCTGCCGTACGTTGAATCAGTCCAAAGTCAACATCAATTTTATGATGCAGCAACTCACGATAAATTAGAACTCGTTCCGCCTGTTTCAGTGCCTCAAGACGGGAGGCGCCGATATTGTCTAACAGCCAGTGATTCATGATGCGACACCTCCTTTCACTCTTTCAGGAAGTTCCGCAATTTTGCAAGGCAGATAGAACGCAAGTAGATGACAGGAGGTTGGGGCATTCAGGGAATAGCCTAAATTTTTTCCACGGTTTTTTAAATCAAGCTCATTGGCTTCGGTATCGCGAATCAGCACGCCAAAAAGCGACACTGATTTGTTACCAGAATTAAAATAGAGAATAGCGGATGCTTTGTAATAAGTTTCAAAAACTGTGTTCTTACAGCGGTAGAAAAGCCATCTCAGCAATGTTCGGATAGTTTTGAGATCATCTGCCAATCTGTCAATCTGGTTAATCATACCACTACGCCCATACAAAACATTCGGCGGATATTGATCTTGACCGGATGACTTCACTTCACCCAGTACAAGCCTTGTATCAGAGCCATTTACAACGAAACCAACAAGATCTGCCCCAGGCAGACTGGCGTTTGCATTTCGTTTGTCTCTCTCCATATTCCATGGCCAAATGATCTTATGTTTGTCACTCAACCAGGCTTCTGCAAAAGCTTCACCCACAGCCCAATCACGTTCTTCCGGGGTATCGGCATCTAATACGGCTTCAAGGCTTGATTTTCCAAATCCGGTTAAGGAAAGGCTTCGCAAGTGTGATTGAAATTCGATGGAACCTTCATCATCATTTAGGCGAGCGGCTACATTTTTCGTCATGAAGGAGTCAAATGCATCATTATCCAGCAGCTCATATCCCTGCCAACACACCTGCTGTTCCCGATTATCATAGACTAATGTCGCCAGTCTTTCATTCACGCATTCATCTCCAGTGGAAGCATAAATTTATAGCTTAAAAACACACAACTTATTTTAAGAGCTTACAAAGATCTTTTTAAAAAAAGCATAATAATCGCAAATAACTTCAAGGATTAACTTTTGCCTATGGCATAAATTTACTTTTTCCGAATACATCAATATTTGCAATCGGCGTAATCCACCCATCCGCCAGCTTCAACAAGCGCTTTGTCGAATTCGGAAATCTTGAATTCAAATGATTCTTTGGTATCACCGGCTTTTAAGATAAAGGAACCGTCGTTAAATACTGTTTCAAGATCAGTATTTTGATTTGAGAAAACTGAAAATATTTTTTCTATGGTTTCAGCCGGAAGCTCAACAGCCATCATACCGCAATTAAACATATTTCTTTTAAAGATTCTTGCAAAACTTGGGGCTATAACAAGATTGATATCATTTACTTCAAATGCCCAGGGGGCATGCTCTCTGGATGATCCGCAGCCGAAATTATCTCTTGTGATTATTACTGCTTTGCCTTCAATATCTTTCTTATTGTCAAAACCTTCCAGATTCATATCTTCAAGAAGATATGGCTTTAAAGCTTCTTTGGTGTTTTCGGTAAGATATCTTGCCGGAATAATTTCATCTGTGTTGATATCTGCTCTGTTAAGAAAAAGTACTTTTCCTGAAAAATTTTTCATAGCTATTATATGCTCTTTATTTTTATAGGTTTATAAGATAAATATTCAGCCTTGGGGAAAGTCTTATTTATGATTTAAAAGGGTTCAAGGGGTCGAGGATTCGAGGGTTCAAGTGGGATGTAAGTTGTTTTTCACTTGAACCCTTGACCCCTGGAATCCTTGAATCCTTGAATCCTAAAACCATCTGCTTTAGCCGATGGTTTTACTTTACCTTATATAATTTTGAATTTGTAATATGTCCTGCAATAGCTGTTGCAGCAGCAGTAGCCGGGCTCATAAGATGAACCATGCCGCCTTTTCCCATACGCCCGCTAAAATTTCTGTTTGTAGTGGAAGCGCAGGTTTCTCCTTCTGCTATTATTCCGTTGCTCATGCCAAGACAGGCTCCGCAGGTAGGATTTGTAACGCAAAATCCGGATTCAAGAAAAGTAGCAATGATTCCTTCATCCAAAGCCTGTTTGTATATGTCTGTGGTTGCCGGAGAAACTATGCCCCGCAGTGAATCGCTGATTTTATTTCCTTTTAAAATCTTTGCCGCAACTCTTAAGTCTTCAATTCTTCCGTTTGTGCATGAGCCTATGTAAACCTGGTCTATTTTTGTGCCTTCCATCTCCCTTACGGGCTTAACATTGTCCGGTTTGTAGTCGAATGTGACCATGGGTTCAAGGACTGACACATAATGGTCAATGACCTTTTCATATGAAGCATCAGGATCGGAACAATACTTTTCAAAATCATTGTATGCTGCTTTTTTCGATTTATATTCATCTTTTATAAAATTCCATAAATATTCTACCGTAGTCATATCAGGCGCACAAATTCCGCATGTTGCACCGGCTTCGATAGCCATATTGCATAGGGTCATTCTGGCATCCATACCCATTTTCTCGACAACAGGACCTGTAAATTCTATTACTTTATTTGTTGCTCCATTAACACCTATAAGACCGATTAAGGAAAGAATGATATCTTTTGCAAAAACACCATCCGGTATTTCCCCGCAGATATTTATCTTTATTGTTTCAGGGTAACCAAATGCGCAAACTCCTTTTAATATTCCTACTTCAAGATCGGTTGTTCCTACACCTGCCCCGAAAGCCCCGAAAGCACCGTATGTACAAGTATGGGAATCTCCCATAATTATGGTATAGCCGGGTCTTACAAAGCCCTTTTCGGGAAAGATTGCATGACATACACCGTTTCGGCCAATATCAAAAAAATCCTTAATTTCGTGGCGCCTTGTCCATTCTCTTAAGATTTTTCCCTGTAAAGCAGTCTTTGAATCCTTGGCGGGAGTAACATGATCGATAACCGCCTTTATTTTGGATGTATCAAAGACACGGTCTTTGCCACGGCTCACAAGGTCATTAATAGCAATAGGCGTTGTAATCTCGTGACAGAAAACAGCGTCAAGCCGTATTGCATAAATACCTTCACAAGGATTATCTATAATATGCGAATCAAATATTTTTTGAGCTATAGTTTTTCCCATATGTTCTCCAAATAATAAAAAAAAGGATTCAAGGATTCGAGGGGTCAAGGGTTCGAGTGGGAAACAGTATACACCTTATTTGAACCCTCGAATCCTTGACCCCTGGAACCCTTTTGGGTATATAAAATAACATAAAATCACAATTCCGTAATAAAATCAATTAATGACTGGTTTGCGCATCCCTCCAATATCAATCAGTATCGGTTTTCAATACGGATAGAAATGCGGATTGGGGAATCATAACTTTTCCAACCATCTTCATCCGTTTTTTACCTTTTTTCTGTTTTTCCAGAAGCTTTCTTTTCCGTGTAATGTCACCTCCGTAACATTTTGCAGTTACGTCTTTTCTGAAAGCCGAAACTGTGGATCTTGCTATTATTTTGGCGCCGATTGCACCCTGTATGGCAATTTTAAACATTTGCTTCGGTATTTCTTCTTTCAGCTTTTCACATGTAAGCCTTCCCCGTTCCACGGCCCTATCTCTATGAACAAGTTGAGAGAGAGCATCAACACGTTCACCATTTATAAGTATATCCATCTTAACAAGATCTGTTTCCCTGAATTCGATTATTTCATAATCAAAAGAACCATATCCCTGGGTTATGGATTTAAGCTTATCATGAAAATCAAAAATTACTTCAGCAAGCGGAAGTTCAAATATCATCTCAAGCCGATCGCTTGTAAGATACTGGTAATTTTTGTTAATTCCTCGCCTGTCGAGACAAAGCTTCATAACGGCTCCCATGTAACGGTTGGGTACGATAACAGATGCGCGGATATAAGGCTCCAGTGTGCTATCGATTTGTGTCGGATCAGGATAAAGTGCTGGGTTATCAATTATCATTTCAGTTCCGTTACTCATTATAAGGGAGTATTGAACCGAAGGAGCGGTAAGTATAAGAGAAAGATTAAATTCACGTTCAAGTCGCTCCTGAACAACCTCAAGATGAAGAAGACCTAAAAAACCGCACCTGAAACCAAATCCCAAAGCAACTGATGTATCTTTTTCATACACAAGGGAAGCATCGTTAAGTTTGAGTTTGTCTATAGCAATTGCAAGTTCGTCGTATTCATCCGATGCAACCGGATATATAGACGAAAAAACCACAGGTTTTGCATCCTTGTAACCAGGCATGGGCTTATCGGCAGGCCTGGTTTTTAATGTGATTGTATCACCACATTTTGTATCTACTACCGACTTTATACCTGCTATAATATACCCGACTTCGCCCGCCGAAAGTTCTTTTTTAGGTATCCGCTTTAACTGAAATATTCCAATTTCTTCTGCCCTGTATGAAGCCTTGTTGGACATGAAAGATATAACATCTCCAACTCTTAACTTGCCTTCAAAAATCCTGAAATATACAATAGTTCCCCTGAAAGCGTCATAAAACGAATCGAATATCAAAGCCTTAAGAGGGGCTTCAGGGTCACCCAAAGGAGGGGGCAGATTATTAACAATGCTTTCAAGCACATTATCTATACCTGTGCCTTCCTTGGCAGATACAAGTATTGCCATTTCCGGATCAAGGCCTAAGTCTTCTTCTATTTGTACTTTTACCCTCTCGATATCTGCGGAAGGAAGATCTATCTTGTTTATAACCGGGATAATAACAAGATTGTTTTCCATAGCAAGATAGAGATTTGCTATGGTTTGTGCTTCAACTCCCTGGCTGGCATCTATTATAAGCAGTGCTCCTTCGCAGGATGCAAGTGCTCTTGAAACTTCATATGAAAAATCAACATGGCCTGGAGTATCAATAAGATTCAAGGAATATTTTTTGCCGTCTTTTGCAGTATATGGAAGGCACACTGTCTGACTTTTTATAGTAATGCCCCTTTCGCGTTCAATATCCATATTATCTAAAATCTGGTCATGGAAATCCCTGTCGGTAATCATACCGGTTTTCTGGATCAGGCGGTCAGAAAGTGTTGATTTGCCGTGATCTATATGTGCAATTATGCTGAAATTTCTGATATTATTCATTATCCATGCCCAAAGCTTACAATTGTGGTTTGTCTGAAATTATTAAGATCAATAATTATTTTAATCTAACACTTTGATTAATTTAAAGATAAAATATAATTTTTGAATCTCGTGATTATTCTTTCTTGAATCCTTTTATTATGTAACATATAGTATATAAAAAAGCCTGTCTTTTTACCAGATAAATTCAAATTATGTCAAGATCGGCAAAGAAGTTAAGAAGGAGTGTGAGCAAGCTTGCATCAAAAACAAAATCATAGAACTACACAACAGCGGAAAGTAATTTTAGAAGAGCTGAAAAAAGTTAAAAACCATCCGGCGGCGGAAGATGTCTACAGGATGGTAAAAAAACTTCTTCCCCGTATAAGCCTTGGTACTGTATACAGAAACCTCGAAGTTTTGTCTGAATTAAAAGAAATTCAACAAATCGAAATTGCCGGAAATCTCAAACGCTTTGATGGTAATCCTGAAAATCATTATCATTTAAGATGTATGATATGCGGACGAATTGATGATGCTCCTTTTGAGCTTGAAAACGGGCTTGAAAAAAAGATGCGTTCGTTTACCGATTATAATATTATATCCCACAGGCTTGAGTTTATAGGTATTTGTCCTGAATGCTCATCAAAAGACACTTAATTGTGAATGCCGGGTAAATAAAAAGTCAGCCTGCATATTAAATGTTGTTTGTTATCTTTAGAGTATAATTTGCAATTCCTTCATTGATTAGTTTTTATCTTGCCGCTAAAAGGACGATCTTTCATGGTAGAACGTAAGCTTGCTATACCTGTTTCCGGAATGACCTGCGCAAACTGCGCTGCAAATATCGAAAGAGGTTTAAAAAAATCAGATGGTGTAATAGATGTCTCTGTTAATTTTGCCTCCGAACAGGCTTATGTTACATATGATACGGGCAGAATTTCACTAAAAGACATCACCGAAAAGATAAGCGGTTTAGGCTACAAAGCTGTTACAAGTAAAGCTGAACTTCCGGTAACCGGCATGTCATGTGTCAATTGTGCCATCAATATAGAAAAAACCCTTAATAAAAAAGTACCAGGCATAGTTAATATTTATGTTAATTTTGCTGCCGAACGTATTCATGTAGAATACCTGCCGGGAATCACTTCCATTAAAGATATTATATCTGCCATAAGAAAAGCCGGTTACGATGCAATAGCACCGGATTTGCTGTCCGACAAACCGGATGAAAATGATTATGAGCAAAAAGCGCGCGATGCAGAAATAAAAAATCAAACTAAAAAATTTATAACAGGGCTTGTTTTTACCATACCACTTTTTCTCTTAAGTATGGGAAGAGATTTTCAGCTGACAGGTGCATGGAGTTATGCATCATGGGTAAGCTGGCTTTTTTTTGTACTTTCCACTCCGGTTCAGTTTTATACAGGATGGGACTATTATATAGGAGGATACAAAAGCCTTAGAAATAAGAGCGCAAACATGGATGTTCTTGTTGCTATGGGCTCGTCTGTTGCATATTTTTATTCTATTGCAGTACTGCTTTCTATTATTCCGGGCACTCATGTTTATTTTGCGACATCAGCTGTAATTATCACTCTTATAAAACTTGGCAAAATGCTTGAATCCCGCACAAAGGGAAAAACAGGTGCAGCTATCCGAAGGCTTATGGAGCTATCGCCAAAAACAGCAACAATATTGGAAAACGGCATAGAAAAGACAATTGCTCTGGCTCATGTAAAAGTAGAAGATATTCTTATTGTCAGGCCGGGAGAAAAAATTCCCGTTGACGGTATTGTTACAGATGGCGAATCGGCTGTTGATGAATCTATGATAAGTGGTGAATCAATACCTGTAGACAAACAAATAAATGATAATGTCACAGGAGGCACAATCAACACAGAAGGTTTGTTGAAAATCAGGGCAATTCGTGTAGGAAAAGAGACCGTACTTGCCCAGATTATCAGACTTGTTCAACAGGCGCAGGGGAGTAAAGCACCTGTTCAGGCGCTTGCAGACCGTGTTGCATCCGTATTTGTACCTTTTGTTCTTGTTGCCGCACTGGCAGCTTTTTTATTATGGTGGTCAATTGATGGCAGTTTTGTGAATGCCATGATCAGATTTGTTGCAGTACTTGTTATTGCCTGCCCCTGCGCTTTGGGTCTTGCAACTCCTACAGCTATCATGGCCGGAACCGGAAAGGGAGCTGAAAATGGAGTCCTTTATAAAAACAGTGAAGCACTAGAAACGGCATCAAAACTTGATATAATCATTTTAGACAAGACAGGAACCATAACAACCGGCAAGCCTTCCGTAATAGATATACTTCATTTTGATCCGGCATGTAAAAGTATAGACGAGCTTTTACAAATTGCAGCTTCTGTAGAAAAAGGTTCCGAACACCCCATTGGAAAAGCAATTGTAAATGAAGCAAAACAAAGGGAAATAATACTTTCAGAGCCTCAAAGATTTAAATCAACCGGAGGTATCGGGGTTGAAGCATCTGTGAATGGCAAGTTTATAATGATAGGAAAACCGGATTGGTTCAAATCATCAGTACTAAATACAAAAATGGCTGAAAATCAAATCAGCCTTCTTCAATCTGAAGGAAAAACTGTGATAGTGGTTGCCACTGAAAATGAGATTTTAGGACTAATCTCTGTGGCAGACAAGGTAAAACCCGAATCGGCCAAAGCAGTTAAAAAGCTTTTCGACCTTGGTATCGAAGTTGTTATGCTTACAGGAGATAACAAAATGACAGCAAAAGCTATTGCATCCGATGCAGGTATAAAGAAGATCTTTGCGGAAGTTAAACCGGAAGAAAAATCACTTAAAGTCAAAGAACTTCAAAAAAGTAATGCAAAAGTAGGGATGGTAGGTGACGGAATAAACGACGCTCCTGCTCTTGCACAGGCGGATGTCGGAATTGCAATAGGAAGCGGAACAGATGTTGCTATTGAAACAGCCGATATTATTCTTTCAGGCGGCAATCTGCTTGGGGTGCCAAAGGCAATCATGCTTGGCAAGGCAACAATGACTACCATAAAACAGAATCTATTCTGGGCATTTTTTTACAATATAATACTTATCCCTGTTGCAGCAGGTATCTTGCATCCTTTTTCATTTTTCCCAGATTTCTTAAGACAGCTTCATCCTATGCTTGCAGCTGGTGCAATGGCCTTAAGCAGTATATCGGTTGTCGCAAACAGCCTTCGCCTTCAGCACACCAAAATTAACTGATACCAAGTCGCTATTCAAATTCTATCTGCGTTGGCATCAAAGGTTCTGTCCCCGGCGTATTACATATACGCCTGCGGAAAAACCTCCTTGCCGCCTTGCTATCTTTTTGAATGCGACTTAGTTTTATTAGAACCCCTGACTTTAAATGCGCTTTGTCCATTTTTATTAGCATGTGAAATCAGTGGTTTTCGCCCTTTTTCTCTAAAGCTAACAACAATTTTTTCGGCTTTTTCAAAAGGAACGGTAATGAAAGAGAATTTGTCCATTATCTGAATTTCACTGATATCTTTAGACTTAACCGAGGCTTTGCTTCCGATAAGCTCAACAAGTTTTTCGGCATTAATCTTATCTTTTTTCCCAAGTGCAACAAAAAGCCTTGCCTTACCATGTTTATCAAGCGGTTTTGGTTTTGAACCGATCTCTTCTATTTCACCATAGACATCAGGATTGAGTTCTTCTTCAAAACAATAATTAAGTACGGCGGCTAATATCTCTTCGGGATTATTGTCCTTAAGCATTCTATCAGCCCAGCTTAGATAATCAGCATCTATTTTCTCTTTAAGAATAGTAGTCAAATCTTCGTAAATCTTTTTCTTTTTGGCTTTGATAATATCTTTAACCTTAGGTACTTTCGATTTCTTAATATCAGTCTTTGCTACACGTTGTATAAACATCAATCTTTTATATTCACTGGGAGTAATAAATGTGATAGCGGTACCAAGATTTCCGGCTCTTCCGGTACGCCCTATTCTATGAACATATGACTCTGTATCTTCAGGCAGTGAATAGTTTATAACATGGGTGAGGTTGTTAACATCAATTCCACGAGCCGCCACATCTGTTGCTACAAGAATAGTGACTCTTTTTTTCTTAAATTTTTCCAGAGTTCTTTCTCTTTGAGTCTGTGATATATCTCCATGAATTGCTTCCGCATCATAACCTCTATCCATTAAATGAGTTGCAACAGAATCAACATCAATCTTGGTCCGGCAAAAAACCAAACCATAAAAAGCATCTTTAATATCAATTATCCTGCATAGCGCCTCAAATTTGTCGGTGGCTTTTACCTCAAAATATATCTGCTCGGTTAGATTAGTTGTAAGTTGCTCTTTTTTAACTTTAATAAATTCATAACCCTTCATATATTTGTGCGCAAGAGCCTTTATTCTTTCCGGCATTGTAGCAGAAAATAACAGCGTTCTTTTGTCCGGATTTGTATGCTTCATTATTTCTTCAATATCTTCGACAAATCCCATATTAAGCATTTCATCCGCTTCATCAAGTATAAGATGCTCAATTTTTTCAAGCTTTAGAGTCTTTCTGTTAAGATGATCAATCACCCTGCCCGGAGTTCCGACTACAATATGCACACCTTTTTTCAGTCTTTGTAACTGCATATCAATAGATTGGCCACCATATATCGGCGTTATTATGATATCCCTGTTTCCTTTAAGCGAATTGATTTCTTCCGCTACCTGAATGGCCAGCTCACGCGTAGGAGCCAGAATAAGCGCCTGAACTGCTGCGGAGTCAGTGTTGACCATTTCTACAAGAGGCAGTCCGAATGCAGCAGTTTTGCCTGTACCTGTCTGGGCCTGAACGATGATATTCGTATCATCTCTTAGCATCATTGGAATAGCCATAACCTGAATCGGGGTTGGCTCTTCAAACCCTTTTTTATTTATTGCCTCCAGCACTTTTGCCGAAAGCCCAAAATCCTTAAATGTCTTTTTTTCTGTCATTTTTTCTCTTTTCTAAAAAACTATTAAATATTATCCATTTGCTCAATTGAACATAGCAAGAATACGCAATTATCCGTAAAAAAGATAGTAAAATATCTATATGAATTATATCCATTTGTTTTCATAGATTAAAAATGAAAGCATCCGGATTAATTTTATCATTTGATTTAAATGCATTCCCCGATGCTATAAGCGGTGAGCTTCAATCTATCGGTAACGATTGTTTGCAAAGCAGTAAAAGCTAAAGTAGACCTATTTGCGAAGGAACGAAACTTAGAAGACATTTATTATTCTATGGGCTGGCCTCATTTTAAGATTGAATGGAAAAATTCATATGGCGTCGATTGTTTAATTCAACTATATATGGATCTGATAGGACAACCGAGAGCTATTTTTGATTAAGCACTCAAATTCTTAACGGTTTTGATTAAAAAAGCTTTAACATCTTCAAAGTAAACAGTTTTGTCATATTTAAATTTTATAGGTTCCATGGCAATGTCCGCAAAATATACAAGGCTTTTTAAAATCAGATTTATATCGATATCCGGGAATTTTTTTTCTGCCAGCTCCAATAAATCTTTTAGTTTATGAATCTGCAGAATGAAATACAAATCAATATAGTCTTTGTTGCTGGCCCTGCTTAAGATAGCTGACATTTTCATTGCTGCAATATCTTCTATCGCAGCCAGGCAAAGATATTTTTCATTTATTACTTCTTTTATCAGCGGATAGTTATAACCGAAAAAACTGAGCACTATCTCATTATCAACCAGAATGGTAAGCGTATTTTTTTCTTCCTGGATTTTGGTCAGTTTGTAAGTGTTTAGATCTTTTTTTATTTTTTGGAACTGCAGTTTAGTGTCAAAATCACCGGTTTTGAAAAAATCAAAATCAATGCTGTCCCGATGACCAATTTGCAGAGCAAGGGCTGTGCCTCCTGCTAAATAAAATTCATTTTTAAGAGATACGAGCTGTGGCAAAAAGTTTTGCCTTTTTTTATCCAAGATGCCGTAAAACATTTTTAGCCTGCTGCGGTTTAATATCAAAATAAATCGACCAGTAATTTAATGATTTGTCGCTCCATTCGCCAGGTAGAGGTTCTTCTACCTGCTTTTTGATTTCAGCTTTGTCATATATCTTAAATAATAAATCAGTGGCTTCTTTTGTGCCAAGATTTAAAACATTGGTTATTATCCGTTTTTTATCTTTTTCCAAATCGATCTTCCCTAAATCGTAAGACCATAAAAACGGTTTGAATTTAGCTAATACTTTTTCTTTTTCCTTTTTCATATTAATATTTATAGTATATCTTGAGGCAATAATCAATATTATAAAAATAATGACCACAAGTCCGGCGGTGAGCTGATATCGAGTTACTATTATGCCCTGGGACCTGCGGGCAACCGTTTATCCGTTGTCGAACAAAGCGGAAGAACAGTCAATTACATCTATGACGCCCTCTACCGCCTGACTCAGGAAGCCATTACAGATCCTGCCCTGGGCAATGAGACAATCGGCTATACCTATGATGATTTCGGTAACCGGTTGACCAAAACCGATGCAAGTGGTACTATCTCCTACACTTATGATGCCAACGATCGTATGCTCTCGGAAGCCGGACCAACATCTATTGCCACCTACACTTATGATGATAACGGCAACACCCTTAGCAAAACCGAAGGCGTAGATACTACGCTTTACTCTTATGATTTTGAAAACAGATTGGTCGGTGTTAGCACCGCAGCCGGGGCAACCGCATACGGGTATGACTCAGACGGTATCCGGGTAGCCAAAGTAGTAGGCGGTAACATTACGAATTACCTGGTCGATCACAACCGACCATATGCCCAGGTGCTGGAAG
>JAHITX010000128.1 GCA_018817425.1 Pseudomonadota bacterium | reverse complement strand
TCATAATCGAAACTTTGTTTGAGCTTTTTATAAAAAGTATTGAACCAATAAGACCTGGCCGTTGCTATCCTCGAAAACACCGGATATCATCCAGAAAGTTTTACTTGAACTATAAACCAATCGCTTAAGTTAATGACATTGAGTAGCCACTGACTATGACAGCCTTTTGTTTGGGATAAATTTCTACTATTCTTTCATATGTTTTGCGGCCATTTATTCCTGGGTCCATAATCATATCAAGCAATATTAAATCTACTTTATTTTCTTTCAAATATGAAACGGCTTCTTCTCCACAGGGCACAGCCTTGGTTTTATATCCGAGTTTTTCAAGCATTTTACAGGAAATTTCTCTCTGACTTTGAATGTCATCAACAACAAGTACTATTTCTCCGTTTCCTTTATATTTCTCTATAGGCAATGATGAAACTTTGGTCGATAACTCTTTTCTTGTTATTGGAAAGTATAGGTCAAATATTGTTCCTTTTTCATTACTTGTTACATTTATATAGCCTTCATGATCTTGTACAATATTCCATACAACAGCCAGTCCCAAACCTGTTCCGCTTCTGCCCATTACCTTCTTTGTGAAAAACGGTTCAAAAATCCTCTCAAGATACTCCGGTAATATTCCTGAGCCATCGTCATATACAGACAAAATCACGTACTCACCTGTGTTTATGTCATCATACCCCCTTATCGGCCGATCCACATAACAGTTTTTTGTCGATACTATTACCTTGCCTTGACCCTCAATAGCTTCAGAAGCATTTGATATAAGATTCATTATTACCTTTCTGATATGAACAAGAGAGGCGGATATATTGAGCAAGTCAGCATCAAGCTTGGTTTTAATGCTAACTGTGGGATGAAATTGCTTAAGTTTTGCAAACTCAGGAGAAGTTAAATATTCTCTTATAACATAATTTAAGTTTAGCGGTTCTTTTGTGGATGCCACACCTCTTGCAATTGTCAGCAGATCCTGGACGATAGAAACGGCCTTGTTCCCTGACTCCTGAATGGTTTCTATAGGCTTTCTTAATTTGCTGTTTTTAGGCAAATCAAGTAATAATAATTCAGGATAGCTTACAATTCCGGATAAAACATTGTTCAGATCATGGGCAACACCACCTGCCAAAAGTCCAAGCGATTCCATCTTCTTGGATCTTGCAAGCTTTTCTTCACTCTCTTTAAGCTTTATTTCTGCACGCTTGCGCTCGGTGATATCATGATTTACTCCATAGATCCTGACCGGCTGGCCGTTGGCATCTTTGATAATGTGATAACGAACATTTGTGTATCCTATCGTCTTATCCGCAGAAATAAAACGGTGTTCTATACGTCCGCTAATGTTGGTATCGCTTGACTCTTGTGCTTTACGATAGTCTTGTTCAATAAAAGATATGTCGTCCGGATGTAGAAAGAGGCTGGTATATTCAGCCGATGACATTGTATATCTCCCGACTTGTCTTGCCGTGGTACGAAAGCTCTTATAAAAATGGTCGTTGAATATAAAAAGATCATTAGCTATATCGTATTCCCAGTGACCGAGATGGGCCATATCCAAAGCATTACTCAGCTTAGCCTGAAGATCCTCCCGCTCCTCCTCGATCCGTTTGCGCTCAATAGCATTAGTAAAAGTTTCACCAACAAGGCGCAGAATCTGAGGTTCGTATGCCCAGTCCTGATAATTTTGTATCGTATCAAATCCGACAAGTCCAAGCAATCGATCACCAAGTCTCATGGGAATGATAATAATCGATTTGATATCTTGGGAATCAAATATTTCCCTTTTGAGCCTGGCTTCAAGCGGCAGAACGGATACATTTGGCACTTGGAGAACGTCGACTTTTCGAATTTGTTCAGTAAACCACGGCAGTTCCTCGGCAATCGGAACGTTTCTTAAATTTTCCATTTGCGGCGAAATGCCTTCGGCACACCACTCGTGTGTATTATCAGCAAGTTTACCATCGTTATGTAATATATATACATAGGCGCGGTCTGCTCCAAAAAATAAACCAACAGCAGATAAAGCGCGATATATGGCAGCATCTATTTCGTCTGGCCCCAGTCTTATAAATTCCGAAGATATTGCGCTAATCAGCCGTTCAAGGTCTATCCTCCGTGCCAGGGTGTCTTTTGCCTTCTTGTGTTCAGTTATGTCACGCCCGATACCCAACACACCGGCTAATTGACCGTCATCGTGATAAATTGGTGTAGTTATAGTTTCAAGGATTTCACGATGTCCATCAATTATAAAATTTACATCCAGCTCGTTTATGAGGGGTTTTTCTTTAATCATTACCTCATTATCGTGCTTTAGCAAAAAATCTGCCAACTCCTTATTCAGAAAATCGTAATCCGTTTTACCAACGATCTCCTTTTCTTTTGCGCCAAATAAACTTTCAAATCTGGAATTACAGTAAATATAGTGGCCCTGCTGATCTTTCACCCAAAGCAAATCAGGAATTACCCGGATTAATGTTTGCAGACGTCTTTTATTATCTTGTAATGCTTCCTCGATTATTTTGCGCTCGGATTCAGCTTTTTCCAACTCCAGAACCCGTTTTTCTAATTCTTCATAGCTAAGTTTTTCAGACATGACTGCAACCTGTAGTTCCTTGATCTTTTCAAGTTATTAATACTATCAGTATGCTTGAATCTACTAAGTTAAACTTTTCAAACGATATACATATAATATAACTATATAATCCAATTAATAATATTTTGCAATAATCCATTTTACCCGTTCAGTATAATGACATTTATCAGCTTATATGGACAAAGGTTTTTTTACACTGTTCGCCCCTTGATATGAGACTGTATGTTTTAAAAAGATATAGTTGTGGCAGCATTCTTTTATCTTGACATTTATAACCGCTTAAGCTTAAAAAACCTATCTGGTCTGTCTTGCTTGAGCTTTATATTTTGCTCCAAGATAATGATTTATCTAAGATATCAGAAACAGCGGAATTTCTTGTAATTTACCGGTTCTCTGGTTTTTTGTAATCGGATTCGAATTTTGCTTTTGTGATATATTATTTTTAGTTCAGGAGGAATGATTATGGGAGAAGAAAGCGCAGGAGCTCTCAAGGAAACTTTGGAATTTTACTCAGGAAAGAGAAGCGAACTGATCCCCATTTTGCAGGAAGCACAAGGAATTTATGGTTATCTTCCCGAGGAAGCGATTCAGATAATAGCTGAATTTTTAACAATTACTTTGGGTGAGGTTTATTCCGTAGCATCTTTTTATAACCAGTTTCGTTTAATACCTTTGGGAAGAAATACGGTAACAATATGCCGTGGCACTGCCTGCCATATTCGTGGGGCCCCACAAATAGTTGATGAAATAGGGGAAGTACTCAATTTAAAAGAGGGTGAAACATCAGAAGATATGGAATATACCCTTGAAACCGTTGCCTGTATTGGTTGTTGCGCACTGGCTCCCTGTGTTAAGGTTAATCATAAAATTCATGGTTGCCTGGAACCGGGACAGGCTAAAGGACTTTTCAACATTGCACCTCGGGTTGAAAGTAATTAACAAGGAGAAACTTACATATGGAAAAAGTTACTCTTACAATAGACGATAAAGAGATAATTACCGATAAGGAATCAAATATACTAACAGCTGCTTTGGAAAATGGTATTTATATACCCCACCTTTGCTATTACTCAGGGCTGGAACCACCCGGCATTTGCAGGCTGTGTGTGGTTGATGTTTCCGGTGATATAGTTTTTTCCTGCCGGTCAACAGTAAAAGAAGGAATGGTTGTTAAAACAAGAAGCCCCGTAGTAGATAAGATACGCGAGGTAAATTTTGAGATTATAATGGCAAACAACCATATGTCCTGCAAAGGTTGTGCTGCAACCGGTTTTTGTGAAGTACAAAAAATAATGGCTTTTTGCAAAACCGACAAAAAAAGAGTTCGCAGGTTAAGACCACCTGAAAAACAGTTTCCTATAGATGAATCAAATCCGTGCTTTGATTATGATGCTAATAAATGCGTGCTTTGTGAAGTTTGCATAGGAACCTGCAATAAAATACAAAAAGCTTTAAATTTAGTAGGCCGCGGATGGAAAACCAAGGTAGAATTCCACGGAGATACATCAATATGTGAAAAATGCGGTGATTGTGTTGCAAGATGCCCTGTTGGCGCTCTTGTGCCAAAAGGCAAGGCTCAACTACAAAAATCAGCATAGTTTTTATTAATAGTATTTATAGCGGGTACAGCTAATTTATTTAATTCCGTTTCTTATAAATAAAGCGCTGTCGATAAATAATTGATTGTCGGCAGCGTTTTTTTGCTTTACACCTTTTCGTATAATGCCACTCGAAATTCCATAACTAATTTAATCTATATAGGGAACTTGACAACCCAACAGGGTAAGCGCATTAGGATTTTTCTTAAAAATTAATTTGATTAACTTATGATTATTGGGTTCATTCAAAATCGAAATAAACACATTCGTCATTCCGGCGAAAGCCGGAATCCTGTAATTTTAATGGGTTCTGGATACCGGATCAAGTCCGGCATGACGGTTTAAGTTGTTTGTACATAGCCATTATTTCTAAATGCGGTTACCCTGGACAACCCTTTTTTTCTATTGACATTTTATTTATGGCTTGTGTATGATCAAAAAAAATAATTTTAGGGATGTTTGGTGCACGGAATACGGTTTAAATCCGTAACGGTCCCGCCGCTGTAACCCTGCCGCTTAATAAGCGGAACCCTTTTAGCATTGTTGAGCCACTGTTCTGACAGACCGAAAAGGTCTCGCATGATGGGAAGGCGGCTTAAAGGGCGGGGAAGTCAGAAGACGAGCTGAATATCACATGTTTCAAAGAACTTGATGGCAAAGGGTTCTGGTAGGCAACATAGCCTGTCGGAGCCCTTTTTTTATTTCCGGCGGGGTAAATCCATTGTATATAGGTGAGGATATGAAAACCCAGATTGAAAAAGCAAGAGAAGGCATTATAACAGAAGAAATCAAAAAAGTTGCATCGGATGAAGGTTTATCTGATGAAATCGTCAGACAAAGGGTTGCATTAGGTGAAATTGTAATTTCAAGCCATCCTAAGCGCAAAAATCAGAAAATAGTCGGAATAGGGAAAGGTTTAAGAACAAAGGTCAATGCTTCAATCGGCACATCTTCAGATATTTGTGATATTGATGCAGAAGTCCGAAAGGCTATTGCAGCAGAAGAAGAAGGTGCTGATACGCTTATGGAGCTTTCCGCAGGTGGAGATCTCGATGCAATCCGACGGGCCGTTCTCGCAAATACAAATCTTGCGGTAGGAAACGTGCCATTATATCAGGCATTCAAGGAAACTACCGCAAAATATGCAAATCCTGGCAAACTTGATCCTGAATATCTGTTTGATCTGATCGAAAAACAGCTTGATGACGGAATCAGTTTCATGGCGATTCATTGCGGCATAAATCAATATACTATTGAACGCTTAAGAAAACAGGGATACCGCTACGGAGGTCTTGTTTCAAAGGGCGGAACTTATATGGTCGCCTGGATGGATATAAACAAAAAGGAAAACCCGTTATACGAGCAGTTTGATCGTGTTTGCGCTTTGATGAAAAAATATGATGCAGTACTTTCTCTTGGAAACGGCATCAGGGCCGGAGCTATTCACGACAGTCATGACAGGGCTCAGATGGCAGAAATGATCATAAATTGTGAACTTGCCGAGTTGGGACGTAAAATGGGTTGCCAGATGATGGTGGAAGGCCCGGGGCATGTACCACTTGATGAAATCGAAGGAAATATAATGCTTGAAAAGCGAATGAGCGGCAATGCCCCATATTATGTTCTTGGCCCTCTCCCGCTTGATACCGGTGCCGGATATGATCATATAGTTGCAGCTATTGGAGCTGCCAATTCAGCCCGTTTCGGTGCAGATCTGGTATGCTACATAACTCCTGCCGAACACCTTGCGCTTCCCAATGAACAGGATGTGCGGGAAGGTGTCCGGGCAACCCGCCTTGCTGTTCGTATAGGCGATATATCCAAATATCCAGATAGGCGCGACAGAGAAAAAGAAGCTGCAATGGCAAGACGTGACATGCGCTGGGATGATCTTGAAAAATTGCTCATGTTTCCCGATAAGGCAAGAGAGGTCCGCCAGAGCAGGGCGCCTGAAAATACACAAACCTGTTCCATGTGCGGCGATTTCTGCGCCATGAAAAAGGGTATGGAAGTTTTTTCAAATGATATAGGCGGCGATAAGATTTCATGTGCAGGAAAATAATATTATGGACAAACTTAACAAAGCAATAAATTCAATTTGCTCTCCGGATACAGCAGTATACAAGGCTGCTCTTGAGCGTTTGGCTCAGCAGGCCCGTCCGGCAGGAAGTCTTGGTGTTTTAGAAAATTTATCGGCAAGGCTTGCAGGCATTGCAAAAACAATTGATGTACGATTGAAAAGAAAAGTTATAGTTACATGCGCCGGAGATCATGGAGTTGTGGCGGAAGGGGTTAGCCTTTTTCCTCAGGAAGTAACGCCTCAGATGGTTTATAATTTTGTTAACGGAGGCGCATCAATCAATGTACTTGCCCGTCATGCCGGTGCAGAGGTAAAGGTTGCAGATCTTGGAGTTAACCATGATTTTGAAAAAAATCTTCTGATTTTCCATAAAAAAATCAGAAAAGGTACATCGAATATTGCTGTGGGCCCTGCAATGTCAAGACAGGAGGCTGTGAGTTCAATTGAAGCCGGAATCGATATTGTTGATGAGCTTCTTAAAAAAGGCCTTGTTGATATTTTAGGCACCGGTGACATGGGTATCGGCAATACTACTCCTTCTACTGCTGTTGTTGCTGTAATATCAGGCGTTGCTGTGGAAAAGCTGACAGGCCGGGGAACCGGCATTGGTGATGAAGCACTTCAAAATAAGATTAAAGTAATTAAAAAAGCGATAAAAGTAAACAAACCCGACCCCAAAGACGCTATTGATATACTTTCAAAAGTAGGCGGTTTTGAAATAGGCGGTCTTGCCGGACTTGTTCTTGGTGCTGCCGCAAACGGTATACCTGTTGTATGTGACGGACTGATATCCACAGCAGGAGCCTTGATTGCCACAAGTCTTGCTCCTTTGGCAAAAGAATATATTTTTGCAAGCCACCGCTCTGTTGAAATTGGCCATGGTTATATGCATAAATTACTTGGTGTTGAGCCTATTCTTGATTTAAAATTTCGCCTGGGTGAAGGAACCGGGGCAGCTGTTGCAATGGAATTGCTGGATGCTTCAACCCGCATTCTTGCTGAGATAAAGACTTTTGAAGAAGTTTCGATAAAAAATGCCCAGATACAAAAACCCTGACAAAATGCCTGATATGCCGTTTTGCCGTGCAGACCTGGCTCATGAGGATTTTCAGTACCTTGAGGATCTTTCAACTGCCTACTGGTATTCTGAAGTGCTTTTTGCTGCGATAAAGCTTGGCCTTTTTGTGTTTCTTGAAAAAGGAATTTCATCTGTTGACAAGCTTGCAATTGCGGCATCGTGCAGCAAAGAAGAACTGCACCGATTACTTAAGGCTATGGAAAAGCTGACATTGGTTTGCCACGATAATGGCTTGTGGTTTAACAGTCAGGTCACACGCATGTTTCTTGTGCCAGGTCAGCCTTCGTACATGGGAGAGTTTTTTCTGTATAGAAAATATATGCAACCTCAGTGGCAATCTATTGCAAATAAAGTTTCGATTAATAATGAAGATGAAACCACCCGTGTTGATAATAATATAATTTCGGAAGAAGATGAGTATGCATTAAGAAATTTTAATTATGTTATGACTGCCGATGTGCTGATACAACAAAAGAACAAAGAGATTGTCAGTCTTCTTAAACCCTTTTCGTGGCAACTGCCTCTTCTTGATATCGGCGGAGGTGCCGGTTCGCTGGGTCGCTCATTAATTAAGTCGAAAATAAATGATACAAAAAATCAATCAAATGAAATTCCTGTTTCAATATTATTTGAATTACCTGAAGTTATTAATGCAGCACATAAACTTTATTCAGATAGAGATGATTGGCAGTACTTTGAAAGCATGGAAGGAGATTTCATACTTCATAAATTTGATGAGGACAAAAAATATGGCCTTATTATTATGAGCAATTTTCTTCATGCTTACGGGAATAAAGAGGCACATGAATTATTTTTAAAAGCTGCAAGTTTGCTTAAAAAAGAAGGAATGATACTTATTCACGATTATTTTCCGGACCGGTTTGGACGCAATCCGCAAAAAGGGGCATTATATGATCTGAATATGATGTTAAATACTTATAACGGAACCTGCCATGAAAGCTCAACCATAAAGGGTTGGCTTGAAGAAGCTGGTTTTAACAAGGTAAAGGTTATTGATCTTGGCACGGATACTTCCATTATTTTAGCTGCACAAGATCAATTTCATTACAATTTGCCCATTGATATACATGAAAAGACAAATCTTGACAAATGGGTATATGCGGCTGTTGATGAAGGGTTTAAAAAAGCTGTTATTCTTCCTGTAGCAAAGATAGCAACAGGCTCATGGGTAAGGCAAAAATGCAGGTTCGGATGCAGTGAATTCGGGAAAAAGCTTCAATGCCCGCCATATTCGATTGACAATCGTGAAACGGAAGAGATGCTTAAATCTTATTCATGGTGCATGCTGGTGGAAGATATGCCACCCGGTCGCAAATTCCATAAAAAACTTTTAAACCTTGAAAAAAGGCTTTTTCTGGCTGGATTTCATAAAGCCTTTTCATTTGGTGCAGGGCCTTGCCCTGTCTGCAAAAAATGCCCCGACAATAATATTTGCCTTCATCCTGATCTTGCGCGTCCTTCCATGGAGGCTTCAGGCATTGATGTTTACGAAACAGCCAAAGCAGCAGGAATCACCCTTAAACCGGTATCGGAAAAAGACCGTTATGTGAAATATATCGGTCTTTTGCTTCTGGAGTAAATTTAAGTGAAAATACTATTCGTACAGGTTCCAACTTCACATCTTGGCGCAAAAGAACGAGTTTATCCTCTGGGCTTATCACGCCTGGCTGCTATTGCACCTTCAGGTTTTGAAAAATCTGCTCTTGATATGAACCTTTATCCGGACCCCTGGCCAAAATTAAAAGATAAACTGGAGAGTATTAAGCCTGATATCATAGCCCTGTCTTTCAGAAATATTGATCCTCTGGCCGGACAACAAACATCTTATCTGTCTTCGCTTAAAACATCGGCTGTGGTTGCACGATTAATTGCACCATCTGCCGTTATTATTGCAGGCGGCCCTGCTTTTACTCTTTTCGCAAAACGTCTGATGGAAGAAATTTCTGAGATCGACTTTGGTTTATGCGGTGAAGGCGAGCTTGCTTTTGCACAAATATTGTCAGGCTTTCCTGACATTAAATCTGTGCCTGGAATTGTATGGCGAAAAGAAGAAGAAATTATATATAATCCTAACGGGCCTTTTATATCAATGGATGAAATCCCGTATATTGATACAAATAGTTTTTCTCCCAAAGATTATGCCGAAGGCAATCTTTATGTTGCTGCAATGGGCATAGAAGGCAAACGCGGATGTGATTTAAAATGCGGTTATTGCCTCTACCCGCGCTTAGGTGGTGGCAAGATGAGGCTTAGAAACCCTGCGATAATTACAGATGAGATGGAAAGACTTAATAAAGATTGGGGCATAAAATTATTCCATTTTACAGATCCTGTCTTAAACCGTCCGCAAGACCATTTTGAGGCTATTTGCAAAGAGATTTTAAAACGAAAGCTCGAGGTGAGCTGGACCGGTTTTTTCAGAGAGGACACATTTACCGAGCACAATGCCGAGCTTGCACAAAAAGCCGGGCTTGTTGCATGTTATTTTTCTGCAGATGCCCTTACATCTCACGGTTTAAGTCTTCTTGGCAAGGCACTTACGAAAGATGATATCCTGCGGGCATCAAAAATTACTGTAAAACACAATATTCTTACCATGTGTCATTTTCTTGTAAATCTTCCTTTTGAGACAAAAGAACATATGAAAGAAGCAAAAGAGATGATGGACAAAATACTTGATATACATTCAGCCTGTGGAAATCTTGGGGCAGTTATTCTAAACACAATACGATTGTATCCCGGTGCCAGACTGACAAACAAGCTTATAGAAAGCGGCCTTATCGATTCAGACATCGACCTTTTATACCCGGTATACTATAACCCCCAAAATACTTCTTATGTGCTTCATGAGCTTGAAGCAAAGTGCCATGAAGCTGGTGTTTTATCAAGGTTAAAGATAAATGCAGCTTGCAAAAGCTTAAAGGCATTGTTGCAATGAATATATGCGTACTTGAACATCCCAGAGTTCGATCAAAAGAAAGATTTAATGATATTGCCAATACCCCGCTGTGGTCATGTCTTATGGGAGGCTATGCAGCTTCAAGCCTGAGACATACCGGACACGATGTATACTTGATGGACACAACAATATCCGGCTGGGATTTTAAAAAGACAAAACAGGAAATTCTTAAACTATCCCCTGATATACTTTGTGTTAATGCCGTTTATTTCTGGGAACACACCGGTCTTGTTTTTGATCTTTTAAATAATCTTAAAGAAGACGGTTTTTGTGGCCATATTACATTGTTTGGTTTTTTTCCCACACTTGCTTACGCAGCAATTCTTGAAAACATTGCTTCCGTTGATTCTGTAGTGGTGGGTGAAAGTGAAATAACACTAGTAGAACTTTCTGAAGCACTTTCAAAACATAAATCTCTGTCAGGCATATCCGGACTTTGTATAAGAACCGATAAGGTCATTACAATTTCAAAGCAACGCAGCCCGGAACAAAACATAGATAAATTTTATTTTCCTGAAAGAACGAATTTTTCCGATCAGACAGCCTCCATTCTTGCAAGCCGGGGATGTTACAACCACTGTGCCTTTTGCCTTGTCCCGTCGTTTTATAATGACGGGCCGTTGTGGCGCGGGAGGTCTCCGGAAAATATTTATCAGGAAATATCCGAGCTTGCAGATAAAGGATGTCAAGATTTCTATTTTGTTGATCCTAATTTTATCGGTCCGGGGAAAAAAGGCAAAGATCGTATTCATAAACTAATGAAGCTTATCCGCCCTTTAAACATAAGTTTTGGCATGGAAACAAGACCGAATGATCTTGACCCCGATATTTTAGATAGTCTTATCTCTTCCGGGTTCAAAACTCTTCTTCTCGGCATTGAAAGCGGTTCAAAGTCTGTACTTACAAACTTAAACAAAGGCGCATCCATTAATTCAAGTGAGAGCGCAATAAGAATATGCCGGAATGCCGGAATTGAACCTGAAGTAGGGTTTCTGATGTTTGTGCCGGACAGCACGCTTGAAGACTTAAAACATAATTTCGAATTTCTGCAAAAAAACAATCTGCTTGACCGTCTCGAAAGAACCGCAAACCTTCTTTCGCATCGCCAGTTAGTGCTTATGGGGACTTCGGGTTACAGGATGTTTGAAAAGCAGGGCAGACTTAAAAAAGCGGGAGTGCTTGGTTTTGAAGGAGAAGTATCATACCAGGATAACAGGGTCAAATGGGTATCCGATCTCATGATTCATGCATGTCTTTTTGTGCTGGAAAATATGGAACAGCCGGAGTCTCCCATATACTGGCAACTTTGCGAAAACGAAGGAAAAAGAAGTATTGAGTTTGTTAAAACAAATGACTGCCTGGTGGACTTGTTCAAACGGCTTCTTGCCGATGCCGGTAAAAGCGCTTTGCTATCGCCTGTTTCTATAATGAAAGAAGATATAGAAAGAGAGTTGCTAAGTGTCATTAATATAAATTCTTTTCCTTCATCATAATATCGCCAATAATCTAATTTCTAATTATAAGTTATTGACTTTCAAGTAATACATATTAAAATAGAAAAAAATAAAAAATTAGCAAAATCTAAATACGGATTTGATTAACAATAATGGAGGTTCACATGAAAAAGGTGTATTTGCTTTTGGTCGTTATGCTTATCCTTTTGGTTTCTGCACCATTAAATGCCGAAACACCGGATGTCAATGCTATAATTGAAAAGGTGAAAAAATCATGGGATGTTCGCCCTGTATCTTTTAAAACAACAATTATTGTTAAGGATGGCGAGCGTGTTACCGGAGAAATGGTAGCCGGAGCGGCCCATAAGCGTTTTCCGGATGGAAGAAGATTGCTGATAGTTATTCTTGAACCGGAAAGCATGAAAGGAGTGTCATACCTGCTTAACGGTTATGATACGAAACAGTCTGAGCAATGGATGTATTTTCCTTATCTTGACAGAGTAAGAAAAATTGATGGTGCCAGCAACTATGAAAGCTTTTTAAGCACCGATTTTACCTATGCAGATCTATCCCTGATAGATTCTCAAAGTGAAGAATTTAAGTATATCGGAGAAGGTGAGATAAACGGTATAAAGGCATATAAAATCGAATCTATAAGTAAAAGTTCAAATTATTATTATTCCAAAATAATTTATTGGATTGCAAAAGATACTTTACAGATCCTTAGCCGGGATTATTATTCACCGAATAACAGTCTTTGGAAAAGAAAATTATATGAGAATTACACTGTTATTAACGGCTTGACCATTCCTCTGCGTATTCGCGTGAAGGATCTTCAGCACAATACCAGCACAGAACTTAACATTAGCGAACTAGATGCTGATATAACACTTCCGGACGAAATATTTGTACCCACACAATTGAAATACTCTTTAAAATGCCCTGTTTGGCAAAAAGTATGTTATCCGCAGGATGTTTTCATTAAATAGCTTGGCTAAAAATACGAACACAATGCCACAATAAAGGAGGATAACTATATGAAAAGAATATGCTTGTTTGGGATAATTATGTTTCTGATGTTTGCAACCGCACCTTTATATGCCGAAACTCAGGATGCTACAGCTATAATTAACACAATGAATAATAACGCTGATACCTACCCAATATCAAAAAAACTCACTATCATTGTAAAAAATGGAGAACAAATAACCGGCCAAATGGTAGCCGGAACCGCAAGAAAAAAATTTCCCGACGGCAGAAAATTCCTTATGGTCCTATTAGAGCCTCAAAGCTTAAAAGGCCTATCTTATCTTTTGAATGATTTGTATGATCATCCGGCCAAGCAATGGATATACCTTCCTTATATTGATAGAGTTCGCAAAATCGATAAAGCAAGTACTTACGAAAGCTTTCTCAGCACAGATTTTACTTTCGCAGATCTTAGTTTAATAACCAGCAAAAACGATAAATTTAAGTATCTTGGAGAAGAAGTAATCGGAGGTATGAAAGCCTATAAAATAGAATCGATTTCCAAGGAGCCAAACTATTATTATTCCCGTATTATTAATTGGATCACAAAAGATTCATTTTTGCTTATCAGGCGGGATTATTATTCTCCCAATAACATCCTATGGAAAAGACAATTGTCTGAAAATTTAACCCTTATCAACGGCGTGCTCACGCCCTTAAGGATTCGAATGATTAACTTTCAAAACAATACAAGTACCGAACTGATTGTTAATGAATTAAATCCCGACATAGATCTTCCTGATGAAATTTTTGTGCCCGAGCAACTGAAATACTCTTTAAAATGCCCTGTTTGGCAAAAGGTCTGCTATCCAACAGATAAAATGGATAATCAATAACTATCTTATATAATAATTCAATACATTATTTGTGGGGGCTTGTATGTTCAAACGTATTTCTTTTGTTGGAATTATTGTCCTGATAACATTATATACCGGCCTATTATATGCCGGACCAAATATGAATCCAGGCAAATGGGAAATAACCTATGAAACTGAGATGCCCGGAATGCCCATGAAAATGCCTTCCATTAAAATTACACAGTGTATAACAAAAGAACAAATCATACCTGAAAGCAAGCAACAACCCGGACAGGAATGTAAAACATCCGATATAAAAATTTCCGGCAATACCGTTTCATGGTCTCTTATATGTAATAGCCCTTACAACACGTCCAAAGCAAAAGGTAAAATAACATACAATGGGAACCAAATGAAGGGTCAGATGGAAATGGAACAGTCCGGCATGAAAATAACTACTAAAATGAGTGGACAACGTATAGGAATATGTGACTAGAAAATTATTTAAAAGTTGGAATATACCTGTTTCGTCATGCCGGACCCGGCAGTTTGTAACCCGGGGGCATCCAGCAATTTCGTTAGTTTCTGGATACCGGCTTTCGCAGGCATGACGGCCTGGGGTCTTTTTACGAATTCATCAAATTTAGGTGATCCCAAATTACCTATATACAGGTGATGATAGAGCCACTTTCAAAACGCCCCATTTTGGCCCCACCCCCTATAAGAATCTGGTCATATACTTTTCCTTTTTCGTTCAAAAAGAAAATAAGTTTGTTTTTTATATCGACTGATTATGATAGAGTCTGAATTAATGTAATAAAAATAAATCAAAGAGCTATCTAGTCAGATAGCGGTAACCTGATAAATCAGTCAATTCGAGTAAAATACATAATTTTAGGTATAGACGTAAACACAAAACTGATTATATATTTTATTTAACATCATTTCCCAGATCATTTCCCAGATGTTTTAATTATAAAAAATCGGGGAGAGTGTATACAATGGACACCGGAATTAAATAAAGATTTTAATTAACAAAGGGGAAATTAAAATGAAAGATTATTTCGGATATGAAGGAAAGGTATGTGTAGTGACCGGCGCTGCTTCAGGCATGGGCAAGGCTGTTACAGAGATGCTGGTTGATCTCGGGGCCCAAGTCTATGCTCTGGATATGAACGAGGTTACCATACCCGGCATTAATAAATTCATCAAGGTTAATCTCGGAGAAAAGCAGTCCATTGACAATGCATTCAAGGAGCTTCCTTTGCAGATTGATAAATTTTTCGGCATTGCAGGCCTCTCCGGCATCAAGACAGATTATTATGTCACCTTTACTGTGAACTTTATCGCTAACAAATATATGACTGAAGAATATCTTGATAAGCGTGTAAATAACGGCGGCAGCATTGCCTATATCACTTCTACAGGAGGCATGAACTGGGAAAAGTATCAGTGGGAATATAAAAAAATAGTTACCGCCGGCACCTGGGAGGCAATGACGGAAGCTCTTCATAAAAAAGCACCAAAAGATGGGTATGGCCCCTTCGCATATGTTCTCTCGAAAAGAGCTATGAATTATTATGTATCAACCAGATTTGCTCATTTTGCCAAAAAGAATATCCGCATGAATTATGTGATGCCCGGAAGCACTGACACAGGTATGAAAGCTGAATTTGAAAAGGTTATGGGCGGCGAAGATAAGCTTGTCAAACAGGCCGGAATTGCAGGCAGGCTTGCTGAATCGCGGGAGATGGCTGAGCCGCTTGTTTTTATAAACAGCGATATGGCTTCGTTTATCAACGGCTACGGGCTAATTGTGGATTACGGCGATCAGACTATGAAGACCTTGAAACTTAAAAAAGACCTTCAGAAGATGCCGGTAGGATTTAAGCTCTATCATACTAAACTGTTTAAGTATATTGTTCAAAAATATATTGAGCGTAGTTAATTGAGGTAAAATATTATGAAAGGCATTCATGGAAAGATTCTTGTCGTTAATCTGACTGAAAAAAGCTACGAGATAGAAGAACTGCCTGAAGAGATTTACCGCCGGTATCTTGGCGGATACGGGATAGGAGTTTATTATATTTATAAGCATATCAAGCCCGGCTGTGATCCTCTTGGGCCTGATAATATACTCGGATTTACTCCCGGCCTTTTCACCGGCTCAGGAGCAGGGTTTTCCGGCAGATATATGGTCTGCGGCAAAAGTCCGTTAACCGGAAAAGGAATCCGGTCAAATGGTGAGCAATGCAACGGAGGCTGGGGGAATGCGAATTCAGGAGGCACGTTCGGACCATCTATAAAGAAAACAGGTTTTGATGCAATATTTTTTAAAGGTCAGTCACCAAAGCCTGTTTATCTTCTTATTAAAAATGATAAAATATCGATCGAAGATGCTAGCTTTCTCTGGGGCAAAGATACTGTGGAGACTGAAGAAGAATTGGCTCATCTGCACGGTGTACGCGCTAACGTAGCCTCTATAGGACCGGCTGGTGAGAATTTATCTCTCATTTCCGGCATATGCAACGATAAGGGCCGTATCGCTGCACGCAGCGGCCTTGGCGCAGTTATGGGCAGCAAAAAACTTAAGGCTGTGTGCCTGCTTGCAGGAAATGCGAAAGCCGAATACGCAGACAAAGCCAAGATTCGTCAGATAACAAAGGAGTATTACGCCAGGATACATGGGTTTAAACAAAACAAATTAATGATCAAACTGAGTCCATTGTTTGACTACTTTGCACCAGTTATGCGTTTATTAAGAATGCCCCTTGCTGCTTCTCCTGACGCTCTTGGACCTGTTCTCGGTTATACTTACGGGGGAGCTAAACTTGGAACACCAATGAGCACGGTTATCTCCGCTGAGACCGGAGATTCGCCGGTCAAAAACTATAAGGGCGCAGCAGTTCCGGATTTTCCGATGAAAAAAGCAATGAAGCTTCGCGCCAAGAGATATCTGGATTATGGAAAAAAGCAGTATGGTTGTCATTCATGTCCTTTGCGCTGCGGTTATATTCTGAAATATGACAAGCTGCCATATAAGGATAAGGAAACTCATCGTCCCGAATACGAGACAATTGCTTCTTTCGGCTCTTTAATATTAAACGACGATATAGATCTGGTTTTGCAGGCTAACGAGTATTTAAACCGTGTCTGCCTTGATACCATATCCGCGGGCGTAGTAGTAGCATATGTGCTTGAGGGAGTTGAGGAAGGTTTTTTCAAAAAAGAGGCTTTTGCCTGCAAGGATTATCCCGAAGGATTCCTTCCAATATGGGGTGATCCTACATATGTTATGCAATTATTAAAACTCATGACTACTCGTGAGGGCATTGGGGATAAGCTGGCAGACGGAGTATGGGTTGCCAAAAAGCACTTTCCGGGAACAGAGTATTTTGCTATTGATGCAAACGGTTCGGAGATGGGCATGCACGACCTGCGTGTTGGGCATGGATGGGCTATGTCATACATTTCAGACCCTACGCCTGGCAGGCATACAACTGCTAACTATGATCATACAAAAGCCGGCACAACGCTTTTTTTCCCCGAAATGGCTCATCTGATTGGTCAAAGTTCCGAGCACCCCTATCAACAAGGCAGAATATCAATCTATCCGATCAAGCTGCATCAGGTAATGGAAAGCATAGGTGTTTGTATGTTTGTTTATTTTTTTGGCGACTATAAAATGATTGATATGATCGAGGCAGCAACAGGCTGGAAAATGACACCGGAAGAAATTATGCAGATTGGAGGAAGGATACAAACCTTGCGCCAAATGTTCAATGCACGTGAAGGCGCAATACGGCATGAGTTACCGCAGCGGGCAATCGGCAGCCCACCGCTTAAAACCGGGGCTGCCAGGGGTCAGTCCTTAGATGTTGAGATAACTATACAGGGTTACTACGAGGCCATGGGTTACAGGAATGACGGTGTACCAAGAGAAGAAACACTGCGTGCCTACGGGCTTGATGATATAATACCTGATCTGGCGAAATGCACGGGCGTGCCCGAAAGGCTGGTCAACGAGTGGCTATACTCAGGAGCAGCTTTAATAAAGAAGAAAAAGAATAAAAAAGAGAAGGCTGTAATCGGCGGCTGATAACTAATAAAATAGCGGAACGTCAGCTAAATATTTAATATATAGCAACTACATGAAAGTAATTTGAATATCGAATATTGAACAAGGAAACAACCCCCTTAATCCCCCTTTTCTAAGGGGGAATGAATATCGAATGAAGGTAAACGGTATGATATCGAAGATCGTTTGATAGATTTTGCTGTGTGAATAATCAAATCGGGTCATTACCAAATTTGTTAAAAGTATTCAAATCGCAAAGAATAAAAATAAAAAATATTCATAATTCGAAATTCCTTGTTCGAAATTCTATATTCGTTTTTTTAAAGATCCACTTAATAAATCAACTTAGCGCTTATGACCGCATATGGGGCACTTCTTGTCGCGTTTTACTGTTTTTCTTTTAAATGTGCCATCCTTAAGATCGAGTTGCAGCATCGTGCCAGTCAATGGTTTGCCATAACCTGCTAAAAATTTGATTGCCTCACCGGCCTGTAAGGCACCGAACGTACCGGCAACAGCCCCTAAAATACCAATATCCCTGGAAGTGGGCGAAGCTCCAGGTATAGGCTCTTCAAATACACAGCGCACACAGGCATAACCAGGCGCGTATGTCATGATCTGGCCAAGAGAACCCTGTACTCCACAATACGAAAACGGCTTTTGCAGCAATACGCACATATCGTTAGTAAGAAATTTGCAAGTACTGTTATCTGAGCATTCTACAATAAAATCATAATCGTGAATAATGGTTCCGATATTTTCCGCAATAATCTTTTTCGGGTATGTGAATATTTTCACTTCGGGATTTAATCTTTCTATCTTTTCCTTTGCAGAAACTGCCTTAAGTTTTCCAATATCGGATACGGTATGAAGTATCTGCCGTTGCAGATTGGATAAGTCAACTATATCACCGTCCGCAATGCCCAGCGTACCGATCCCGGCAGCAGCAAGATACAGTATTGCAGACGAACCCAGTCCTCCCGCACCTATTACGAGAACACTGGAAGACAGTAACTTTTTCTGCCCATCCTCGCCGAACCCTTTTATCTGAATGTTGCGGTTGTACCGCTCTTTCTGCGTATCCGTTAATAACATGTTTATATCTTTACTTAAACATTACCTTTAATTATTATTGATATCGATATGAATATTTATGATGCAACACTTATGTCTTTCGTCCCTGATACTTCCTTCTGTGATTGTTCGGAGAGAAACTTAAAATTAAGCAATTGACGACGCATCATAATAAAATCTCCCCACACCGAGAATGTACGCACCAACCAATGTAGAAGACCCGGGGAATATTTGAGCGTCAATTTGACCAGAAGACGACAGGTGTTCCGGCCCTGTGAAACAATGAGATAACTTACCAGGCAGTCTCCCAAAACTCGAAATCCTATTTTGTTCGGCTTGAGTCTGAGTGTTATGTATCGGTTTTGCTCGAAGTCAATTAATTCAAAAATGAACATCAAGTTTTGGCCAATTACAAGATTGTCTAAGCCCAAGATCAGTTTCTGAGGACTTTGACGTCCGAAATTATCAATCCAATCGTAGCTGTAAGGAGCAACCCGCATCTGGCAAAGCCAGGGGAATAGAGTTTTGGCAGATGCGTTAATCGTTATCCCCCGGTAATAAGCGGTATAAGGTTTTTGAACGAACCGATCGCAGGGGAATTGTAGTAAAAGCTCATCCGGAGTAGCTCCCCAATTATAGGGTATTTGCATCGTCAGTATCTCCTGCTGGGTTCGTATTGCTAAGTTTCCGCCCGTCTTTTGCGCTGTCAACTGCAACAAATGGTGTAACACCCGGCATGGGCGTGAATTTATGGGGTGAAAGGCCCCTGTGTGTAAATCCTGTTAATGATTAATTTCATTAGCATAAACAATAGCCGAAGGCAAGATCATCTTCTTGAGGAGTTGTTTGAAGGGGGCATTGCTATACTGTAACAACATGCCTAACCAGCCCTTGTCTGCGCCACAGCCCGCAGCAATGCCGGGCGAATATTGTGAAGGAAGTCGTCGTAGTCACGTGCTGCCAGTGTTGATGCCTTGCCAAAAATATTTTTTAACTTTTCTTCCTGCTGGTTACTGCCTATGGTGATACACAGACAGCCAATCCCCTGGCAGCGAATTTCCTCGATAGCCTTTTTTGTGTCCTCTTCGCCATACTCGCCTTCATAGCCATGATCGTAAGAAAAGCCGTCAGTAATTGTTATCAGGAGCTGATACGGCACCCCTGTTTCTTCTTCCTGTAGCTTCCGCGCTGCATGGCGCATGGCGCCTCCAATGCGTGTAAACCCGACTGGTTCAAGCATGGCAAACCGATTGCGAATGCG
>JAHITX010000127.1 GCA_018817425.1 Pseudomonadota bacterium | reverse complement strand
GGCTGTCTGGGCGAAGGTTACCGTATCTCCCGGGACAATGTCGTCGGATGATCCTGTAACTATTGCCGTTGTTGCGGCGTCATAAACCTTGTTCGTACCGGTATAGGCGGCGGTAAGGGCCCTGGCTGTAATGCTGGCTGTTGCGCCGGAAGCATCGGTTATGGTGTAGTTTCCCGCATCGGCGCCGCTCAAAGCCAGGCCCGATACAGTAACCACTTTGCCTGTTCCAACGTTCTTATTCTCAAAGGTTCCTGATGCGCTACCTGTATCAAGAGCTACGGTATCACCCGTATAGTACTTGTTATCATCGTTTGCCGACGCACCGCCGGTAATGGCGGCGCTATCCGTATTAATGGTTGCTGCAGTGGTTGCATTATAGACCTTGTTGTTTGCCGTGATACCCATTCCGGTGATTGCCTTGGCGGTAATTGCAATTGACCCGCTGGTCGTGTCAATGTCGTATCCCTGTTGAGTGGAGTACAGGCCATTTAAAGTAACTACTTGTGACCCTATATTCTTGCTTGCTGATGTGTATGCTGCAGTGCCATAAATCTTGCTTGTATCGATTGCAGTTGTCCAGGCATAAGACCCGCCTGTTACCGTCGTGGTTGCGTCATATACCTTTGTGGCCGGATCTACAGTCATCGTAGCGGTAGTCAAGATCATAAAGCTCCGCAGGAGTGGATAGGTGTCGCCATCGTAGATACGCCAGACCTTTACTGTGCCCCCTGCATCATCGATATCCCATGAGCTGAAGAAGGTTGCAAGGTCTTTCATCTGCTCGGTAGTCTTGCCCGTGCCGCCAGCTGAGGATGACTGTGCTGAGGTTTCCGTATCCCAGAAACTGTTGGTAACAGTACCAGAACTGTTCAACCCCACCAGGCCGCCGACAAAACTCACGCCCGTCACCGAACCGGTTGCGTAGCTGGCTGTAATGCTACCTGACCAGTGATGCCCCACCAGACCGCCGACATAGTTATCGCCGCCCGTTACCGAACCGGTTGCATAGCTGTTTGTGATGCTACCAGAAAAAAATTGTCCTACCAGGCCGCCGACATAGTTATCGCCCGTAACCGAACCGGTTGCGTAGCTACCTGTTATGCTACCAGAAAAATTATGCCCTGCCAGGCCACCGACATAGTTCACGCCCGTAACCGAACCGGTTGCGTAGCTGGCTGTGATGCTACCAAGATTTTGCCCCACCAGGCCGCCGACAAGATCCTCGCCTGTCACTGAACCGGTTGCGTAACTGGCTGTGATGCTGCCATAATTCCTCCCCACCAGACTGCCGACATAGTTATCGCCGCCCGTAACCGAACCGCCGATCATCCCCACATTGCTCACACTGCCATTGCTGTTGATATAGCCAAAAAGACCGGCATATTCGGTTGATGGGCGGTTGATGATGAGTCCTGTGATGGTGTGGCCCAGGCCGTCGAAAGCACCGGTGAATCCGCTGGCAGAATTGCCCACAGGGATAAAACCTGTCGTTGTGTTCCACAGGCCCGATACCTGACTGAGTTCCGCCATGTCGATATCGGCGGCAAGGGTGTAGCTTGCCGCTAACGTAGTCGAGTTCATCCCCATCAACTGCAACTGGTGTGCGTTGGTGATGTTTGTGCTATATTCCATGCGCAGGAATGGCCGGGTATTGCCCTCGCTCATCCACCAGGTATCAGTAAAATCCCAGCCGCTGAAATTAGCCTGCTGCATCATCTGTGCGGTGGTAAGCCCTGTGCCTTCAGCCGAGGATAACCGTCCTGATGTTTCAGTATCCCAGAAACTATTGGTAACACTACCATCATCATTGCTCCCCACCAGGCCGCCGACATAGTTCACACCCGTTACCGAACCGGTGGCGTAGCTGGCTGTGATACTACCATAATTCCTCCCCACCAGGCCGCCGACATAGTTCACGCCCGTAACCGCACCGGTGGCGTAGCTGTTGGTAATAGTTCCATAGTAGTTGTACCCCACCAGTCCACCGAAGTAGTTGCTGATCGCACCGCTCACCGCACCGGTGGCGTAGCTGTTGGTAACAGTTCCATAGTAATTGTACCCCACCAGTCCACCGACAATTGTGAAGCCCGTAACCACGCCGGTGGCGTAGCTGTTTGTAACAGTTCCACTGTTGTACCCCACCAGGCCGCCGATATAGCTGTAGCTCGTCACCGCGCCGTTTACCATTCCCACATTGCTTATCCTGCCGTTCATACAACCGAAAAGACCGACACGACTTTCTGATGGGCGGCAGATGGTGAGCCCTGTAATGGTATGGCCCAGCCCCTCAAAAATGCCGGTGAATTGTGTATAAAACTTGCCGATGTGCGCAAAACCTGCGCCGTTATCCCAGTCACTGGTTGCAGAGGCGTCTATGTTGCCCCCCAGGGCATAGTAACCTGATAGATTTCCCGCCATGCCCTGAAGATCAGTGGCGGTGGTGCTGCCTTCAGCTCCAAGAGACGTGATGACTGTGTAGTTTTTCTCCGTACCGTCAGAACCCAGTGTGGTAAAAAAGTTTCCACCGGCAGGCAGGTTTACAGGGGCGTTGACGCTGTAAGTAGCAGTATTGCCCGAAGCTACAGCTCCCTGACCATAGAGCAGGGACAGTTGCGCGGTTCCAGAGCCATTGAGTTGGCTTTTGATCTCTATGTTCCGGTAGGCATTTAAGGTGAGCTTGTTAGCCGACCAGTTGATGGTATCGTTTACAAAGATGTCTCCGTTTGTACCTGTGCCGCCGTCGGTACTTTGAATTTCAAGGTTTGAGGATGCCAGGTCCGTTGAAGCCGCTGCGCCGGTCATGTCACCACCCGAGTCGGCAATCGTAAAATCGACAGGATCGATAAGCCAGGTGCCGGTCTTTCCGTTGGATGCTTTTGTGGTAATCTGGAGTTCATCGTGTATTGTCACCTTTGCTGCTGATGTCTCGATAAAACCACCATTGCCGCCGTCGGGGGCCGAGGCATCCAGCCTCCCCCCTGCAATGGTCTCACCTGTTTCCATATCAGAGAGAAGGAGTATGCGGCCTGATTTGTTCGCAAGTGTCCTGGCCTCTATGATACCTGAGTTGTTTACAACGGCGTTGGTAAGTCTGTTTGCCGCTCCGGCGCTAAGGATAACCGTGCCTGCATCATTCTGGATGAGACCTTTGTTCTCGATGAGGGCGTCAACGGTTCCTTTATCTATGGTAAAGTTCACCAGGCTGTCTCCGGTGAAGTCGAGGCTGACTTTATCCCCGGCAGCCATAGCCACCATGCCGCTGGTTGCTGTGATTGTTCCCTCGTTGGTAATTTTCGGAGAGATAAATGCGATGTACCCTACGCCAGTGGCCCGGATATCCCCCTGATTTAGGATAGCGCCCGCATTACCGGGGGTCTCAAAGACGTTTCTCCCGGCAAGAAAGTCTTTGTTGTTGATATTAAGGGAGGAGGCGACAAGCCCCCCAACATCCACCTGTGCGGTGGGACCAAAGTATATCCCGGAGGGGTTTACCAGAAACACCTGACCGTTGGAAGTCAGGCTGCCGTATATCCTGGAGGGGTTCTGATCAAGGATGCGATTCAGCGCCACGCTGGATGCACCCGGCTGCAGGAATGCAACCGAGGCGTTTTTGCCGATGTTGAAGGTATCCCAGTTGGCAATCATCTTATCGGTCTGCTGATTTATGGTCATTGCGCTACCGGTTTTTGCTATGCTGCCAGTGCCTAACGTAATCTGCCCGCCGGTTGGCAGGGTTGCTGGGTCTGTGGCAAAAGCCGATACCGTAAAGGCCATAAAGGCAGATACTAAGAAGATCGTTATCGATATTCCGACCGCTGATTTGCAATGTATTTGCATGTTTTTTCCTTATAGCCAGACCACTAGTTGGATCCAGAATCGCCCGTTATCTCTTAAATTGTCGGCATCATTACCGGCTAAGCTCCTTCCATCGTTAGAACCGATCTTATGGGCATAGGATGCCCCCATGCTGTAGCGGCCGGGTTTTACTATCATAATCCCAGCGCCTGCTCCGGAGAGCAGATACTCGTTATCGCTGCGGGCGTTGGTGACAGACCCCGGCCATGGGTCTTTGTGCAACTTGACCCAGCCGGCGTCAAAAAAGCCTATTAATTGTGTGTTTGCCCAGGATGGCATATATGGCAGGTTAAACCTTGTCTCCAGGGTAATGGCGTGGCCTTCATCGCCAGGCGCCTCGCCTACAGGGTACGCACGGATACCTGTGGGCCCACCCAGTATGAACTTCTGGGAGGAGTCCAGATTGCCGGATGCCAACTGTCCCCTGGCAGCGCCGTAAAGGGTGATCTGCCGGGTCAGACGCTGGAGCCGTGCAAGAGAATATGTTCCCCGCATAAAATTGCCGTGTGTACCAGGTCCGGCATCATCGTTAACTTTGCTGACCATATGCCCCGAGAGGTCCACGTCGCCCCCGGTCAAAGTAATGGAGGCGTTTGTAAGTCCTCCGCCGTGAAAGGTATCGAAAAAGGTGCCTGAGACAGAAAATGTGCCAAAAGGCAGTTCCCTGTCACTGATTTGTTCCCCGTTGGCCTCGTCTTCGAGCATCATGTATTCGAATCCCATACTGGTCTGGATGCTTGCGTTCCTGGTTCGGACCAGAGGATAGCTTGCACCTGTAAAGATGCTGTCTGCCCAGCCTTTTACATTGAGGTCCGCAAGGTCTTTGCCCAGTTCATAGGCAAGGCCAGTAGAAGCAACGTTCCAGGTAAAACCCGTAGCCCCCAGGGGAAGTTTATAGGAGACCCGCCACTGGGTCAGGCGATCCGCCGCTCTGAAGGCAAGATTTAGCTGATCCCCAAGACCGAAAGGGTCATAGGTTGAAACCTCACCGGTGCTGCGATAAGCTCCGGTGTAGCGGTCGCCATGGTTGTCGCCGGATAGGATGCCGTTGAAGACAGGCCCCTCAGCGGCGTATATGACGATCTTGGTGGAACCTGAAGTTGTGCCCGGCTCAAGGGATGCCTTGGCATTTATTCCAGGCAAGTCGTTCATGAGGAGTACTGCTCGTTCTATTTGTTCTATCCTGGCAGGGCTGTTATAAGGAATGGCGCGGTTGGCGATGCCTTCTAATAAGGAAGGCTTGATTCTTCCCGGTTTTTTAATGTTGATTTTTACCTTCCCGTCGGTTCGGCCTGAAATGATGGCTATTTCGATGATGCCATCTGTAATATCCTGTTTGGGAAGGTATGCTCTGGATAGAAGATAGCCCTTTTTCTCACGCAGATAATTGGTTACGATAAAAGCCAGATTCCTCAGATCGGAAAAGCCAAGTTCCAGGCCTATACTGTTCCTGACCAGTTCCTGAAGCTCGGCCTCTGTTGCGATACCATCACCGCCGGTGAAACGGAAACCCTTTACAAAAACCATGACACCGGAATCAATCATGGGAGAACTCATAACCTCCTTTTCACGGTCTGAGGGAAGACTGTCCGGCAGGATGGCGCCGGGCTGCCGTTGTTCCTGGAGAAGGATGCCTGCGTCCGGCAGGGTTTGTGCCATAGCTGTGCTGCATATTAAAAGAACAATGCATATACTACAAAATATTTTAGTACAATATCTCATATTATCCTCTTTTGTAGACGTAGAGTAACATTATCAGCCGAAAATCAGAGAAAGAAGATAGTAAAACTTAAATTTTCTCGACATCAAAAAAAACTTGTTAATGTTTACCATAAAGAAGATCGGTGTCACATCATGAATAGTGATTTATAATTGTCAAAATGTGATGTATAGCAATCTGTGTGCCAGTTGTTTAAATAACATTGGATATTTAAGATATAGAAAATAACTATTATTTCAGAAAGATAGGAATGATTTTATATATGATGCAAATTCATGTTTTTGGTAAACACAAATCATCTATCATAAAGAAGCGCATGACGTCAGCGATTTGACATACCTGCAGGACCCATCGATATGCAGCAGATCTTACCTCCAATTTTTTTTCATCTTGTCCACAAGATCATAATTGCCAGGCATTTTTAGGTGGAGGGACTTTTTTTGACACTATAGCGAAAAGTCATGGCTCTTCCTCCAAGTCCTGAGTAATCTCCAAGAGGGTTAATTACAACAGAAGGGCCTTTTTCTTCTCCCATATTGATTCTTAACGGATTTTCCCGATCATATATTGTGCAAATATAGTATAATGAGTCACATTTACGAAGCAAAAATGGGAGAGAACTTTATAAAGCCTCTCCCATTTTAAATAGAAAAATCAAAATTACCAGTTATAAACCTGATCCAGCTCTTCATCTTTAACTATAAAAGTTGTATTGTGGGGCGGAAGCGTTTCGTTTTTGAAGAATTCGGGAAGCCTGTCATGCTTTGAAGTAAAACCGGCTTTTATGTTAAATTCTCTTTCATTTTTTAATATGGATTTTCCAAGATCAATAAAATCTTCTTTTGTCATATCAAGGCCTGTAAAGCCATTTATAAGATCCATAAAAATTTGGAAATTTTCCGGTTTGCTTAAAATTGCATAATTTATAAATAAACACATTCCTGTTGAGTCAAGCGCAGCAGTTACTATCTGCAATATTCTTGAAAGCTCTATCTGGCCATCAGGTTTTTTTAAGTCATTTTTAATTCCCAAACCTGAAAAATTCGTTAAACGGGCATTTCCTGCTGTATGATCTGCTCCCATAGGACTTGTGGCATAAGTGACGCCCATACCATAAATTGCACGAGGATCGTAGGCTGACAATGACTGGCCCTTTACGACAGGGACTTTTTCCACACCAAATACTTTGCCTGTTACTGTTGCTCCGTTACCAAGTATTCGGCCAAGTGGAGTTCCTTTCCCAACTTCTTTAACAAGATTTATTGCAGCATCAGCATCTCCGAATTTTGCAAGACCTGCGTCCATTGCGACAGCAATTGCTGTTCCCATTTCTATGGTATCAAGCCCGAAATCATCATCTAAACGGTCAAGCATGGCTATTGCATCAAGATCGTCTATGCCGCAGTTTGCACCATGTGCCCACACGGTTTCATATTCAGGCTGCTTTGTTAAATAATTGCCGTCTTTGTCGTTAAAAATTCCTGAGCACCTGATAACACATCCCCTGTGACAACCATGAGTGACAACACCTCCACGGGCGCTTTCTGTTGCTGCCTGTGTTTCACCACTGATTTTCAAAGCACCTTCGAAATTACCTGCCTTGAAATTATTTGTAGGTAATCCTCCTGATTCATTCATTACATTCATTAATGAATTGGTTCCTAAAGCAGGAAGACCCTTTCCGGTAATGGGATTTTTTTTAAGCGCCTGAACGAAATTTTTATTTGCCTCTTTAAATTTTTCAGGATCTTTTGGACTCCTGTTTTGCATGCCCGCATCATCTAACACAATAACTTTTACACCTTTTGCGCCCATTACTGCTCCGGTACCGCCACGGCCTGCATGGCGGGTCGGCCTCAATTCCATATCGGTAAATGCGATAGAAGCTGCCGACAGCTTCATTTCTCCCGCAGAACCAATCGATATGCAGCAGATCTTATCTCCGAACTCTTTTTTTATCTTATCTATAAGATCATAATTGCCAAGCATTTTAAGGCTGTTGTCGGCAATTACTTTTACACCATCCTTATTGATAATAATTTTATAAAGAGTATCGTCTTTAGGTTTTCCCTCAAGTACAATAGCCGCATAACCAAGTCTTGCCAAAACCTGGGCGGGTTGTCCTCCGGCATTTGATTCTTTTATGCCTCCGGTAAGAGGACTTTTGCAGCCTACCGAAATACGACCCGACATTGCAGCAAGTGATCCGCTCAAAAGACCCGGAGCAATTACAAGTTTGTTGTTTGCACCAAGGGGATGGCATAAAGGAGGGACTTCTTTTGACACTATAGCGGAAGTCATGGCTCTTCCTCCAAGACCTGCGTAATCACCAAGAGAATTAATTACAACAGAAGGGCCTTTTTCTTCTCCCATATTGATTCTTAATATCTTGTCCATAATATAACTCCCATCATTATTGGGTTTAACGATTTGGATCTTATCCCAATGATTTGGGAAAAAGGGGCCCAGGATTCGAGGGTTCAAGGATTCAAGTGGTTGTTTTTGCTGTTGTCTTGCGTCAAATAAACATAGCTGATAGGGTTGTCTCCGGGCCTTTCACTTGAATCCTGGAATCCTTGGCCCTTTGAACCCTTACCATTATTATTTATAACACAAGACCTGTATAAAAGATGTCCGGAACGGAGGTATCGGTCAGGGAAGGGCTTGGTGTATCCAAAAGTATTTTATCGTTTATATTCAAGCCCAGTTTCATACTCAAATCTTTAAGATAAGAAGAACTTTTCGGTAATTGCACTCTTACTATCATATCAAATTCTTCTTCTTTTGTTTGGTCGTTTTCATTAAATGTAACTAAAAGATTATTTGTTTCTTCATTTTCCTTTAGTTCTTTTATCTCGCCCTCCACAATAGTAATACCACCTGTTATTTCATTTTCATGAGCCTTGATAACTTTTTCCTTATCCGAAACAAAGATGGATACAGCCAAATCCTCCACCTTTTGAAGAGCTAATACAGCCTCGCAAACGGCATAGGAAGCAAGATAATTATTTTCGCCTTCACTTTTACCATTTATGATAAAGGCGATTTTTTGTGGAATCTCTCCATCAAATGGGCGCATAACTACTCCACCTGTAGGACCATTTAATGAGAGCATGCTTTCAAATTGAAAAGCATTTATAATATTAATATATTCATTTACCATTGGAGTAGAACTTACCATTTCGGGTGCGATAATGATCTCATCTATCGATAATTCAACAAAGTCATCTTCCTGTTCAAAAACTATCGCTTTGGGTTGGCATACCGCCAGGCAAAGTCCGCATCCTAAGCACCTGCGACAGCTAAGACACCTTTTTGCTTCTTCTTTTGCTTTTTCGATACTAAAGCCCAACTCAACTTCTTCAAAGTTGCTTATACGATCTTTGACTTCCAGTTCAGGCATATGCTGCCTTTTACAATGAGTGTCATTAAAGTCTATTATATATCTTTGCTGTATTTCTCCCATGGTATTGCTATTTTCCTTTAAGATATTCGTCTCAGATATTCGTCTATAGATAAAGCTGCTTTTTTCCCTGCTGCAACCGCTTCAATTGCAATATTTGGTCCGGTAACACAATCACCACCGGCAAAAATTCCCTGCCTGTTGGTGCAACACTGTCGGGAATCGGCAACAATGGTTCCCCATTTAGTCGTTTCCACGGCGTCATTTTCAGGCAGAAACGAAAGGTCGGATTTTTGTCCTATAGCAGGTATTATCATATCAAGCTCAATATCAAATTCTGATCCTTCTATGGTTACGGGTCTTCTTCTTCCCGATGCATCAGGTTCTCCCAGTTGCATGCGAATGCATTTTAAGCCGGCAACCTTCCCATTATCTACAAGTACTTGTTGAGGTGCAACCAGATATTCAAATTTAATGCCTTCGGCTAAGGCAGCATCAATCTCTTCACCACTTGCCGGCATCTCTTCTCTTGATCTTCTATAAAGGATTGATACTTCCTTTGCTCCAAAACGAAGAGAAGATCGGGCTGAATCCATAGCCACATTTCCGCCGCCGATAACTGCGACTTTTTTACCTAACTGCACTTCTTTTCCAAGATTAAGGTCGCGAAGATATTTGACACCGGAAACAACACCTGTTGTATCTTCCCCGTCAATTCTTAAATTCTGGCCCTTATGTGCTCCAACTGCAATAAAAACAGCTTCAAAACCCTGATTAAAAAGGTCATCAACCGACATGTCCTTTCCTATGCGGATACCGGTCTTTATTTGGGCTCCAAGTTTTGTAACAATATCTATCTCTTTGTTCAAAAGATTTCTGGGCAAGCGGTATTTTGGAATGCCTACTGCGAGCATTCCACCGGCAACCGGAAGTTCCTCGAATATCACGGCCCCATAACCCAATACCGCAAGATCATGAGCACAGGCAAGTCCAGCCGGTCCGGCACCGATTATGGCTACTTTTTTACCATTGGATTTAGCTTTTTTTATGATTTCATCATAACCGGCTTCAATTTCAGCGTCGGCTACAAATCGCTTCAGATCCCGAATGCAAAGAGGGGCATCTTTTTTTGCGCGGTTGCATTTTTCTTCACAGGGATGGGGACATATCCTTCCTATCGTAGCCGGAAACGGCAGCTTTTCGCGTATTAGATTTAATGCTTCCTTATACTTGCCATCTGCTATCAAACCCACATAACCCCGAACATCTAAATGAACCGGGCAGGTTTCCTCACATATGGGCCTTTCTTTTATAATACCGTAAGATTTTGTTTCCAGATTAAAATAATCGACAGCTGTTCTTAAGCCAAGCCCGTTGGAATAATCATCACGTAAGTTAACCGGACAAACTTTTATGCATTCCTTGCAGTCATTACACTTGTCTTCCAATACCCGCAAAGCCGTCTTTTTAATTTTTATCTTAAAACTTCCATTTTCTTTCCGGGCATCTTCTATAACTCCATTGGATATAATATGGATATTCGGATGTTTTTTTGCTTCCTCCCATTTGGAAGAGACAAAAGGAGTTTTATGTTTAGAATAATCAACCGGGAATAATTTTTCTCCGCTTAATCCCGGTGCACTTTCAACAAGATAGACAAGTTTACCTTCTTCAGCCATATCAAGAGCGGACTGAATACCGGATAGACTGCTTCCAATAACGAGTACCTTTTTCCCTTCCACTACTTTACTTCCTTTTTAAGTTTCATGCTTATTGTAGCGCATAAAGGGGAGACCTGCCCCTTATTTCAGCGATTTTAATAATCTCTTTTCTTCTTAAACCAAGCATCTGTTCCATTATCTTAGGAGAAGATATCCCAAGTCGTTGAGAAATTTCTTTAACAGATAAATTTTCCTGCTCTAAAAGCAATAAAATCTGGCAAAGATCAATTTCCTCAATAACGACACCATCTACCATCCTTTTGATTTCCTGATCGGTAAATACTTCGCCATATTTGTTTCCATCTTTTCTGAATTCGGTTTGTTTGGCTGCAACCCATCTTAACTTCTCATTGCTAACTGCATTTTTAGCGGCTTTAAGTTTAAGCGACAAATTTCCATTATTGTTTTTCGCATCTTCGTCTAAAGGCCCCAGTTCTCTTAATTGATTGGTAAAATCGGTTACCAGTTGAGCAAAACGTGGGCCCTCTGCAGCTGAAACCCAATCCAGCAAAAGCCTTTTCGGGTTTATTCCAATATGGCTTATAATACTTTTTGCTACATCCACCATATTGATTGCTTCTTCATTACCAGACTGGTAATGGCATTCTCCGATATGTCAGCCGCCGACCCAGATACCGTCACAACCGACAAGAAAGCCCTCAATAATAAATTCCGGGTCTACTCTTCCGGTGCACATAACCCTGACCACTTTCATATTGGGAGGATATTGAATTCGGGAAACTCCTGCCAGATCACCTCCGGCATAAGCACACCAGTTACATAAAATACCGAGAATCTTCGGTTCAAAACTCATATATAAACCTCTCTACACATCACTCGTTGCTAAAGAAAACGCATCAATCTGAGCGATGATCTGTTCATTTGTAAACCTTCCCATAGTGATTGCCTGCCTGGGACACTTGGAAGCACAAATACCACAACCCTTACAGGATGCTGAAATACTTTGAGCCTTATCTTCACCTTCAACAGATGTCACCTTGATCGAACCATATGGACATAAATATTCACATATTCCGCAGCCAAAGCATTTTTGGGAATCAACAATACTTACAACAGGCTCAACCATTACATAGCCCCTGGTTAACGGGATTGCCGCACGGGCTGCCGCTGCCTGAGCCTGAGCAATAGTCTCGTCTATAGGCTTGGGAGAGTGAGCAAGGCCTGCTACAAAAATTCCATCGGTCGGAAAATCAACCGGACGAAGCTTTACATGGGCTTCCAGGAAAAAACCTTCGACATTTAAAGGAACTTTTAGTAATTTCGAAATACTTTCATTGTCTCCCGGAACCACTCCCGCACTCAAAGCCAGGAGGGAAGGAGAGATTAAGATATTTTCTCCTAATATAGGATCAAAAACCTCAACTCTTAACTCGCCGTTTTCTTCTTTTACAACCGGCAGATTGTCGTCATCATATCTGATAAAAATTATACCTTCGTTTCTGGCCTTTCTGTAATACTCTTCGCGGAAACCATATGCCCGAATATCTTTATAAAGAATATAAACATTGGAATTAGGTTTTATCGACTTAATTTTCAGGGCATTTTTTATAGCCTGACTGCAACATATTTTACTGCAATAAGGTCTTTCTTTTGTTCTTGAACCAACGCATTGAATCATTACAACATCTTTAAGTTCATCAGAACTGAAATTTCTTGAGGCCAGTTTTTCTTCCAGGCTGTGCTGTGTGATTACACTTTCGTTGTCTCCGTATAGATATTCCTTCGGCTCATATTCATAAGCCCCGGTAGCCACAATAATTACACCGTGAGAAATTGTTTGTTCCTTTTCCCCGGCAGAAAACCTGGTTAAAAAATTGCCGATATAGCCTGTTACTTCCTTTATATCCGTTTCAGTAAAAACTTTTATCTTTAAATGGTTTGTAACTTTTTCAATGGTATCTCTTAACAGTTTCTGTGGGTCATTATCACTTAAAGTATAGAAAATTCCTTGCAGATTGCCGCCAAGCGATTTGTTTTTTTCCAGCAATACGCAATCCAATCCCTGATCGGCTATAGAAAGTGCCGCCGTCATTCCGGACAATCCTCCTCCGATTACCAGAGCCTTTGGTGTTACAGGAACAGACTCTTCTTTTAAAGGAGATAACAGCCTTGCTTTAGCTACTCCCATCCTTAACAAATCAATGGCTTTTTCAGTTGCCAACCGGGGTTCATTGGCATGTACCCAGGAACAATGGTCACGGATATTGGCCATTTCAAAAAGACAGCGGTTCAATCCGGCCTCTCTTATGGTCTCCTGGAAAAGAGGCTCATGAGTACGTGGAGTGCAGGCTGCCACTACCACCCGGTTTAGATTATGTTCTTTTATTATTTGTTTTATTTTATCCTGGTTGTCCTTGGAACAGGCATACATGGATTGCTCGGCATATACTACATCGGGCAAAGTCTCTACATATTCCCTTATTTTTTTTACATCGGCAACCCCTGCAATATTAACTCCGCAGTGGCAGACAAAAACCCCTATGCGCGGGTCTTCTCCGGTTAAATCAGTTTCGGCAACACATTCTTTTTCCTCAACCAGCGTGCCCCGGACTTCCGATAAAAGCCCGGATGCCAATGCAACCGATCCGCTCGCCTGGATAACGCTTTCCGGGATATCCTTGGGTGACTGAAAGGCGCCGGCAACAAAGATCCCTTCCCGGTTGGTGCTTATGGGAGAAAACTCATTGGTTTGACAGAAACCTTCTTTATTAAGCTTAACGCCTAATGTATCAGCTAATTCTTTTGCTGTTCTTGAAGGCTCAAGCCCAACAGATAAAACAGCCATATCAAATTCTTCTGTATGATGTTTACCGTCTTCTGTAACAAACTTAAACAAGAGGTTTTCAGACTCATGTATTCTTTCCATTGAGGCCAGACGGCTTCTTACAAATTTAATGCCAAATTTGGTTTTTGCTCTTTCATAGAAACTTTCAAAGCCTTTACCCTGGGTTCTTATATCCATATAAAATATGGTGATATCAACATCCGGATCATGTTCTTTGGCAACCATTGCTTCTTTAACGGCATAGGTACAACAAACGGAAGAACAATAGGAGTTTGTTTCAACATCCCGGCTTCCGACACACTGCAGGAAAGCAATTTTTTTCGGATGCTTTCTGTCAGACAGGCGCGTGATTTTACCAAGAAAAGGCCCGGATGCGGAAAGCATTCTTTCAAGTTCTATGCTTGTAACTACATTAGGATATTCACCATAGCCATAGGCTTTTTTTCTTCTTGCATCAAATTCATCAAACCCAATGGCAAGAATAATTGAACCTACCTGTATATCAATATGTTCTTCCTGCTGGTTAAGCTTTATCGCCTTAAGATCCTTGCAGGCCTGCTCGCACTGGCGGCATTCGTTTTTTGTTTGAAAAAGGCAATATTTGGGATCTATCACATATGAAGCCGGAACCGCCTGCGGATAAGGAATATAAAGGCATTTGTTATTAACCAGATTTTCATTATATGAATCAGGCATCTCTACCGGACAATAGCTCACACATGTACCGCAGGCAGTACATAAATCTTCATCTATATATCGCGGTCTTTTAAGAACGGTTACATTAAAATTTCCAGCCTGTCCTGTTAAAGCTTCAACTTTGGCATTTGCTATAATCTTGATGTTGCTATATCTTCCAGACTCCACGAGTTTGGGAGATAAAATTCACATAGCACAGTCAAGGGTAGGAAAGGTTTTGTCAAGCTGAGCCATAGCTCCACCGATGGCCGGGCTGTTTTCAATCAAATAAACCATATAGCCCTGTTCAGCAAGATCAAGAGAAGCCTGGATACCGGTAATTCCTCCGCCCACTACCATTACAGCGCCGATCTTTTCAATATTCGAACTCATAATCATTTTTCCTTAAAATTTATCGGAAATCTGTTTTACTAACTCTTTTGGATCAATAGTAAAGTCTTCTGATTTTCTTTTAACAATAGAGATAACCAGCTGATGTCGAAGATCCTGAGAAAACCTGTCAATCTCATCCATATTATTTAAAAAAGAAGGTTTGACATATCCTTCTTGTGCCGCCATTTCCCTTAAAACCCCCATAACTTTAACAAACTGTACGTTCTGGGGGCAATGAAAAGAACAGTTATAACACATGGCGCAAAGCCATATAAGATCAGAGGAAAGTACTTTTTCCTTCATTCCCAGAAGCACCATGCGAATGATCTTTCGGGGATCATACGCCGGATCAACCTCAGATACCGGACAGCCTCCGGTGCAGGCTCCACAGGCAAAACATGCTGTGAGTCCGCTGCCACCCGGATGGGCCGCTACGTCAAACTTAAACTGAGAGTCAAGTTTATTGAGCTCTATTGCTTCCACTTATCTACCCCTTTCTTAATATTGATCAGGTAATTCTCTTAAGCGGGCCAATTTAAAAACTTGCCCGTTTTACATATTTATTGAGCCAGTCTCAAAACGTTTTAATTTGGTCAAGCTTAAGGCAGGCGAAAACCTTAACCACAGGAATACATAGGGTATTTCGAGGATTAAAATTTGAGCCCAACACAAAGATCGGCCACACTGGGACGTTTTATAATTGGCTCTATTGTTTAATAAAATCATCAGTATCATCAGGCCTGAAAACTGAAAGCGGCGGAGGTTCATCGAGATTAATACCTGCCTCAAAGTCAAACAGTTCTCTTACATCCTTTTCAACTTTTTTGTTGAGAAACCTCAAGTCAACTTCCATAGGGCAGGCCCGCACACATGCCCCGCAGTCAACACAGCGGCCGGCTACATGAAATGCCCGCATAATATGAAAAATCTGAGCATCAGAAAGAGCTACGGATTTTCCGAACCATTGAGGTTGTGAACTGTCTACACAGCATTCCTTACAGTAACAAAGCGGACAGGCATTACGACAGGCATAACACCTGATACATTTGCCTATCTGTTTGGAAAAATAGTCCCATCTTTCATCAGATGTCTCTGCTTCATATTCTCTTATTTTTTTAAATTCATCCGAATCTTTATTTTCTTCAACAGCTTCTCCGATCAAAACGTCATATAAAACCGGATTTCTGTGGGAACAGGTAATACAGTTATCAGGTAAAAGTTCTTTCTTTGCTACTGTTTCCTCGAAATTATCGCCTTTGAAAATGATCTCATCCGGTTTTTCTTCAATAGCTGTGATTTCTCGTCCGGCAATTACGTTGTCCACTGATTTTCGATCCAGCATTCCATGGCAGGGAACGCCGATTATTATCAGGTTTTCCCGCTCAATTTGGTTTTCCTTGATATGTCCGACCAGAGAACGACTGTCACATCCTTTTGCAATAATTCCGATCTTTCCCTTCATGCCGGGAATATATGTAGCAAGGTTATTTTCACAACAGCTGTTCCAGATTAGTTTTTCAGCATCTTCGGCGTTTTTCACAAAACAGGGTGTTGACCTTAGAGGAAGAGTTCCTTTTTCATACCCTATTACAAGGTCAACTTTTTCTTCCTCAAATAACTTTCGAACAGCTTCTTTTATCTCTTTTAATAGTTGTTCCATCTATTCAATCCGATTCTTAACTACTATGTTTAACCTAAGTTTTTAACCAGGCGTTTTGCCGGACCCAGTTTCTTTACATCTTCAGTTACCTCGGTAATAACTTCTGCAAACCGGCCTGCTTCGGCTGCCGAAACCCATGAGAATTGCACTCTTCCTTTTTCAATCCCTGCATATTCGAGAAGTCTGCTTAAAACCGCAAACTTCCTCCGGGCTGAAAAATTGCCGCTGAGATAATGACAATCTCCGGGATGACAGCCCGAAACTAAAACTCCGTCAACCCCATGTTGCAATGCCCTTAATATATAAAGAATATTGACTCTGCCTGAACAGGGAACCCGGATTGTACGAGTGTTAGCAGGGTATTGAATACGGCTAACGCCGGCAAGATCTGCACCGGCATAACTGCACCAGTTGCAAAGAAATGTTATTATTTTTGGTTCCCAGCTTGATTCAGATGATTCTTTTACTTCTTCCATCTTTTCTCCTTATAAAGAATCAATCATACTTACTACTTGCGAGTTGCTAAATCCGTATAGGTTTATTGCCCCGGATTTACAGGAAGCCGAGCATATGCCGCATCCTTTGCATAAAGCATCATTAACTACCGCCACATGCTGCGCTTCATCAAGAGCAACAGCTCCGAAAGGACAGACACTTGTACATTCTCCGCAACCGATACATTTATTTTTATTAACAAAAGAAATAACGCCCGGAAGTTGTACTATTTTTCTGGATAGCACCATACCTGCACGTGAAGCGGCTGCCTGGGCCTGAGCAATGCTTTCTTCTATCAGCTTCGGATTGTGAGCAAGACCGCACATAAAAACGCCATCAGTGGCAAATTCAACCGGCCTGAGTTTCATATGTGCTTCAAGGAAGAACTTGTCTTCATTTAAAGGCACTTTGAAAAACTGCGAAAGCTCTTTATTTGTTGAAGGTGGAGTAGTTGCAATAGCAAGCGCAAGAAGGTCGGCATCAATTACTACTTGTTCTCCCAAAAGTGGATCTTTTATCGAAACTCTCAGCCCTTCTTTACCGCTTTCTTTATATGGTACAACTTCCGGTTTGGCATCTGGTTCATAATGTATGAATATTATGCCTTTTTCTCTTGCTTCGCGATAATAATCTTCCTTTAATCCATAGGTTCTGATATCCCGATAAAGAATATAAATATTTGCTTCCGGATTCATATCTTTCAATAAAATTGCGTTTTTAATTGATTCGGAGCAACATACCCGGCTGCAATAAGGCCTTTCTTCATCTCTTGATCCCACGCACTGGATTATAACCAGATTCTTGCATTCTTTAATTTTTTTAGAGCGTTTTACAATCTCGGATTCCAGATCCAGTAAAGAAAGAACGCGGCTGTTTTTCTTATAAAAATATTCTTTGCTTTTATACTCCTCTGCCCCAGTGGCTATAATTACAGCTCCATGCTTGATTTCCGTAATTTCCTTTTTTGGCCCCACCTGGATTTTTGTAACAAAGTTTCCAATATATCCTGAGCTTTCCGAGATCGAAGCCTTGGTATAAACATTAAGCAGAGGATGATTGTTAACCTTTTCTATCAATTCATTCAGGTAGGCCTGAACATCGCCACCTTCAAGTGTATAATGAATCTTTTTTGCCATACCGCCAAGTTTCATACCCTTTTCAATCAGACTGACGCTAAATCCCTGTTCTGCAAGATTAAGAGCGCTTACCATTCCGGCAATTCCACCACCGACAACAAGCGCGGTCGGAACGGTCTCAAGAGAAATCATCTTCAGCGGTTCAAGGCCTCTTACCTTGGCTACAGCCATTCTGACCAGATCTTTAGCCTTATTAGTTGCTTCTTCCGGGTGTTGCTGATGGACCCAGCTGCATTGGTCACGTATATTGGCCATTTCAAAGAGGTATTTATTTAAGCCCTGCTCCTGTAAAGTCTCCTGGAAAAGCGGTTCATGTGTTCTTGGAGTACATGATGCAACTATTATCCGGTTAAGGCTGTGCTCTTGTATCTTTTCCTTTATAAGTTCCTGGGTATCTTGCGAACAGGTATAAAGGTTCTCATCCACATAAATTACATTAGGTAATGATCTCGCATATTCCTTAACACCAGGGACATCAACCACGCCGCCAATATTTATGCCACAATGGCAGACAAAAACGCCAATCCTGGGAGGTTCGCCGGTTATGTTAATTTCAGGAGGAAATTCCTTTGTTTTGACGAGTTCTCCGCGGGATTCGGAAAGAAAAGCTGCTGATGCAGCGGCAGCGCCGCTTGCCTGCATAACTGTTTCCGGAATATCTTTAGGGCCTTCAAATGCACCGCAAACATATATTCCGGGCTTTGAGGTGTTTACCGGCGTAAAATTATCTGTTTTGCAGAAGTCATAGTGATCCAGATCTATACCCAGTCTTTTTGACATTTCAATTACAGCAGGTTTTGGTTTCATTCCAACAGAAAGAACTATCATATCAAATTCTTCAAATTTAAGATCACCTTCTTCTGTTACATACCTGAGCTCAAGATTTTCTGTATCTCCTATCTCCTGTATGCCATAGACCTTTGATTTTATAAAATTGATACCATGTTCATTTTTGGCCCGTTCATAGTATTTGTCAAAGCCCTTGCCATAACTTCTCATGTCCATATACATGATGCTTATGTCAAGAGGCTCAGGGCTGTGCTCTTTAGCAATAACAGCCTCTTTAATGGCATACATACAGCAGACGGATGAGCAATAACCGCTGTTGCATGTCACATCTCTGGAGCCTACACATTGAATCCACGCAATTTTATGAGGTGTTTTCAAGTCAGACGGTCTTGACAGATGCCCCTTATAGGGTCCCGAAGCCGATAAAATTCTTTCAAATTCAATACTTGTAACAACATTGGGATATTTGCCGTATCCATATTGAGAGATTAAACTTGTATACCCGCCAAATTGGGCAAGCTTATCGGCAGACGGATCAAAACAATCAAAACCGGGGCTTAAAATGATAGAACCCACATTTATTTCAATTATCTCTTCAGTCATCTGGTGATTTACCGCTTCAGCTTTACAGGCGGCAACACATTGCATGCACTCAGAGCATATTCCGCAGTTTAAGCAGCGGTTTGCTTCATTTAATGCCTCTTCTTCAACATATCCAAGTTCTACTTCCTTAAAACCATCTTTCCTGTTTTCTAATGGAAGTGCGGCCATAGTCTGGCGGGGAGCTTTGGGTTTAGGCATAAGCGGACTGTCTTCGGCCTGGACTTTGCTTATTTGTTTTTCCCTGCCCGTTTTCATATCTTCTTTTTGCAAATATCTGTCAATTGACACGGCTGCTTTCTTGCCCGCAGCTACAGCTTCAATAGCTATCCAGGGTCCGCTCACACAATCACCACCTGCAAAAACCCCATCCATATCGGTGGCAAGCGTTACAGGATCAGCAGCAACCTTTTTCCCGGATATTTGTACTCCACTATTTTCTTCTATCATCGAAAGGTCGGAAGCCTGGCCTATAGCCGGAATAACCATATCGATGTCGATGTCAAATTCAGAGCCTTCAATTATCACAGGCCGTCTTCTGCCGCTGGCATCCGGACTGCCCAATTTCATTTTCTGGCAACGAAGGGTTGTTGCCCTGTTATTATCGGAAAGTATTTCAAGAGGTGCTGTAAGGAACTGAATATTGATTCCTTCCGAAATGGCACTTTTGATTTCTTCAGGATTTGCGGGCATTTCTTTTCTGGAACGACGATATATTATAGATACTTCTGTTGCACCTATTCTTATGGCCGAGCGCGCAGCATCAATTGCAACATCGCCTCCTCCGATAACTGCTACCCTTTTGCCTGTATCAACTTTATTTTTCAGGTTGACGTTTCTTAAAAAGTCTACTCCGGAAATTACACCTTCACAATCTTCTCCGGCAATTCCCAGTGAAACATTTTTATGACAACCGGTTGCAATAAATACTGCCTTATATCCTTTTTCCAAAAGCCCGCTGATGGAATGATCCTTGCCAATGGGTGAATTTGTTTTTATTTCAACACCCATCTTTTCTATATATTTTATCTCTTTTTCAAGGACATCAGGAGGCAGACGATAATCAGGAATACCAACTCTTAGCATTCCGCCGGCTACGGGCAGCGCTTCAAAAATTGTAACCTGATAACCTTTTAGAGCAAGAAAGTATGCACAGGTCAGGCCGGAAGGCCCTGATCCTATAATTGCCACTTTTTCTTCTTTTTTTTCAGAAACAACAGGGATATCTATGTCTTCGCCAAGTTTATCGGCAAGAAACCTCTTTAAATTGCATATTGCAACAGGTTCATCTATCATTCCTCTTTTGCAGGCCGATTCACAGGGATGAGGACATATTCTTCCTATTACTCCGGGAAGGGGCAGATTTTCTTTGATCAGATCAAGTGCTTCTTTGTATTTTCCCTGGGAGAGTAAAGCAACATATCCCTGAACATTAATTCCGGCCGGGCATGCGTCTCTACAGGGCGCCTTAGCAATTTTTTCAATTGTGAAAACATTCGGAACAGCCTGGGGATAAGGTCTGCTGACAGCCTTTCTTGACACCATACCTTCATCAAACTCACTGGGAACTGATACAGGACATACTTGCGCACACTCTCCGCAGCCAGTACATTTGTCAGGATCAATAAATACAGGGCGCCTTTTGATTTTTACCTTAAAATTTCCAGGATCACCCTCTACACTTTGAATTTCCGAACAGGTTAATATGTCGATATTTAGGTGTCTGCCACTTTCAACCAACTTAGGGGAGAGAATGCACATGGAGCAATCATTGGTTGGAAAAGTTTTATCCAATCGCGCCATTACTCCCCCGATTGCGGGAGTCTCTTCCGCCAGATAGACAAAATAACCTGATTCCGCCAGATCAAGGGAAGCCTGAATGCCGCCCACTCCGCCTCCAACAACCAGAACCGATCCTACTTTGTGATTCTCTTCTTTCAATTCAACATTATCCATATCAGATTTTCCAGTTGGGCAGGGGAGTATATAAAATAAGCACTTGATCGGCAAGCTTTGCCATATACTAATTAAACTCTCTGCCTATCATCTTCCAAGCTACAACACCAACACACGAGAAAAGGTGTAAGATTAATATAAATTTATAGCGCTTGTCAAAACAAAGTTCCGCTTGCAGCAACTAAACAAGCTTGCCCTGAATAAATAATGAAGTATCAAACGGAACAAATTTATGACAAACGCTATATTAACAAAATCAAGCCTCTACTATAGATAAAGCGCCATGATTGCATATTTGAACACAATGAGGATCTGCGGGCTCTCCGCACAGGTCGCATTTTAAAGCCACACCCGTATCAGGTTCTCTGAACCATGTCCTTCGGGGACAAGAAGCTCTGCAGACTGCACATTCATCAAATTCTTTTCCGTCAATAATTACGTCATACTTGCAGGTGCATTCCGCCTCTGTAAAAGGCCCGGCTATTACAGGGAAGAATTGGTTGGCCGCTTCATCTATATACACCCTTATTCTTGATAATGCAGGGTTAACCAAGTTTTCATAGTGATTGGAAGAACATGCCGTCTCACAGTGCCGACATCCTGTACATTTGCTATGATCAATTTTTATCCTGATCTTGTCCATTTGGTTCTCCTTTATTCAGTTGAATTGCAAAATCCTTATAAAATCGGACTTATCGCGGATTTAAGCAAAAAACTCTTTTCTATCCTTATTAACTAAATTTTACAGCAATTAAGCTGGAAACCAGTTGCCGTTAAATCAAGCAAGCATAAATAAATCACCCTCCGCCAGCTGGAGGAAATATACTGACTATATCACCTTCTTTTAAAGCAAGGGCTTCATTCTCATCGGAAATGCCTTGTGATACTCCGTTGAGTATCACAAGCTTAGGCAAATTTGCAGGAATATTCAAAATTTTTGAAATATCTCCAATTGTTGCACCTTGACCCAAAGATATCTTTGCCTTGCCTTCAGATGATCCTTCCGGCAGATATTGCTTGAAAGTCATGAACATTCTAAGTTCAATGTTAATATTATTCATTTATATTATATACTTTTAGATATGCAACAGCTTATTCAAGTCCAAGTTCCGACAATTTCTCCTGAGTAGGAAAACCATCATCCCATCCTCTCAACTTATAATACTCCGGCAACATCTCATCCAGCCTGCATACATCATTATTGGGTCCTGCGGGCTCTTCCAGCAGTCTTTTAGGAAGTGTATCATCCTCTTTTGTAAAACCTGCTTTCTGATTGAACTGACGCTCCAGATTCCAAATTCTTTCTCCGGCTTGCACCAACTCCTCTACTGTATAGTTAAAACCTGTTGCACCGTTTAACAGACCTTGAACCTCCTCATACAAAAAGCCGGGCGACAATGCTACAAACAGACATAAGCCTACGGAATCAATAATAGAAGTCAGGTTTTGAAAAGTTATAACTAATTCGGCTTTCCCCTCGGTTATCAGAGGATCTACTGTACCATGCACCCCAAGAATCTCGTTTGCCATTGTATAACCTCTGACATGACAAGCCCCACGGTTGGAAGTAGCATATTGAAGACCCATGCCCTGAACACCTCGCGGATCATAAGCAGGTGCTTCCAGTTTCTTAACGCCCATGAAGAGTTCCGGATGACCGAATTTTTCAGCTAACCGGGCGCCGCCATCCGCCATAACAGCGCCGAAGCCTTCTCCTCTACCCATCTTTTCCGTCATAGCTACCAGGGCTTCCTTATTACCAAAATTCAGCTTCATACCAGCATCTTCTTCGGTAAGATAACCCTTTTCAAAAAGTTCCATTGCGGTGGCTATTGTACCGCCAACCGAAATAGTATCCATTCCCAGCTCGCCGCACAAATAACTTGCCTTGGCTATAGGAGCAAGATCGTCGATTCCACAGCTGGAGCCCATCAATATTACATTCTCAAACTCAGGCCCTTCACCCTCACCTTCGAAATCAGGATCTTCAATCTTAGTGCATTTTGCACAGGCTATAGAACAGGCAAAGCATCCTTTGTGTTTTGTTACTATGGTTTCAGCCATAGTTTCACCGCTGATTTTACCAGCGTTTTCGTAATGAGAAACCTGCCAGTTGTATGTGGGTAATATTTTGCATTCATTAACAATATTTACTAAGACAGGGGTACCTAATGCAGGTAAGGCCTCAGAAGTGACGGGGCCTGCATTTAATTTGCCCATAGCAGATTTAATTGCTGTATTGAAAGCTTCCCTGTCAGCTATTTTGATACCCTTTGTGCCTCTTACGGCTATAGCTTTCAACTTTTTTGAACCCATAACAGCCCCAACGCCTGTTCGTCCTGCCGCTCTGTTTCTGTTGCTGATAATACATGCGAGCTTTGACATATTTTCCCCTGCAGGTCCTATGCAGGCTATCTGGGTTTCCCTGGCAACAAATTTATCTTCGATTTCGGCTTTTATAAGATCATCTGTCTCGTGCGTTGTCTTGCCCCAAAGATCGATGGCCGACCGGAGCTCAACATTATCATTGTCTATCCATAAATAAACAGGTTCTTCAGAACAACCCTCAAAAATTATTCCGTCATACCCGGCTTGTTTCAGCTCAGGGCCAAAAAAGCCACCGCAATTACTGCATGCTATGGTATTGGTTAAAGGTGCTTTGGTTATCACCATATACCTGGAAGCGGTAGGAGCGCCTGTTCCGGTTAAAGGGCCATTTAAAAATATTAACTTATTTTCCGGGTCTAATGGATCAATTGCCGGATCTATTTCATCATATAATATTTTTGTTCCCAAGCCCCTTCCACCTATATACTTCCTCATCAAATCAGGATCTATATCCTCAACCTCGCACTCACCTTCCGTTAAATTAACTCTTAAGATTTTACCTATGTAACCTTCCATATCGATCTGCCTCCTTTGCTTAGCATTGACTAAGTATTCAATATGTTATTGGTTTTGAACTTAAAATGCTTCCATTTTTTTAAAATCATTGAAAAAAAGATTGCTGAATATTTATGTGAGATATAAACTGAAAACAGATATACTTGTCAAGGAAATAAATAGATAATTAGTAGAAATTTCAATGTATTATGACATTAATGTCATAGGTGGTTCAAGCGTTAATGCTTTTTGGCCAATAAAAATTTATCATCAAATCTGTAGTAGTACCAGCATACTTAAATTAATAATAAGGAGATATAAGCAATGAATAATTCGGCTCTTCACAAGCTAAGTTATGGATTATATGTGATCAGTTCTGAACGTAACGGCAAACTAAACGGCCAGATAGCAAACACGGTTTTTCAGATCACATCGGAACCTGCTACAATTGCTGTCAGTATCAACAAACAAAATCTGACACATGATTTTATCAAAGAAAGCCGTAAGTTTTCCGTATCCATATTATCAATATCAGCACCTATGGAATTTATTGGATGTTTCGGTTTTAAATGCGGACGTGATATAGATAAATTTGAAAACATAAATTACCGTATGGGAGAAACCGGAGTCCCTGTTGTAACTGATCACAGTGTGGCTTTTATTGAGGCTGAAGTTGTTGGAGAGCTGGATTGCGGTACCCACCGGATTTTTCTGGCTGAAATTAAAAACTGTGACATCCTAAGCGATGAAGAGCCTATGACATATGCCTATTATCATACTGTCAAAAGAGGCAAGGCACCGAAAACCGCACCTACATATCAGGCTGAAGAGCCGAAAACAAAAAAACAGGATACCGGGCAAAAAAAATATACCTGTTCGGTTTGCGGATATATTTATGATCCTGAAACCGGAGATCCGGATAATGGTGTAAAGCCGGGAACAACATTCGAAGATTTGCCCGATGATTGGGTATGTCCTGTATGCGGAGCGGATAAAAGCAGTTTTTCACCTGAATAATCTTTAATCCGGGCATAGGATATTATTGAAACCTCCTATCCGTAAACTATGAGCAGTTCACGGATAGGAGGTTTTCTTTATATTCCCCTAAATCTGATGACCTAAAATTACATTCACCGGGAATTGATGCTTATTCTTTGAGCTGTTTTATTCTACTGTGATATTCCTGTAAAGGGCACACTTTGGGTTCTTCTTCGCGGCGGGCAGCGATTCCTTTGGCTGCTGCGATTGCAGCTGCAGTTGTTGATATATAAGGCACTTTGTATTTTATTGCTGTTTTTCTGATATCGGAACTGTCTTGTGCACTTTTTCTGCCACTGGGAGTATTAATTAAAAGATTTATTTTGCCTATCTTGATAGCATCCATTAAATCGGGTCTTCCTAAACCAAGCTTTGATACAGGTGTGGCTTCTATTCCTTTTTCTTTCAAAAATTCGCAGGTACCTTTTGTCGCCATAATTGTAAACCCGAGATCCCTGAACAATCTGATCGGTTCAAGAGCAGCGGTCTTATCCCTGTCTGCAATTGTAAATAAAACGCATCCTTCAAGAGGGAGTGTAAGTTGAGCAGCTTCTTGTGCTTTATAAAAAGCCCTTCCGTATGATGTTGAAAGGCCGAGTACTTCTCCTGTTGAGCGCATTTCCGGTCCCAATACAGGATCGACTTCAGGAAACATGTTGAAAGGAAATACCGATTCCTTTATGCCATAGTAAGGAATTATGTGGTGTGTAAGATTAAGTTCTGAAAGAGTTTTTCCTAAAACAATCTGTGTTGCAAGTCGTGCCATTGAAATATTGCAAACCTTTGATACAATAGGAACTGTGCGTGAGCCTCTGGGATTGGCCTCAAGAACATAAACCGTATTGTCATGAATTGCATATTGTATATTCATCAGGCCAACAACATGAAGGGCCGTCGCAATTTTTTTTGTATATTCATTTATCGTTTCTATATGCTTTGGCGGGATGCTTACTGGAGGAATTACACATGCCGAATCTCCGGAATGAATGCCGGCAAGTTCAATATGCTCCATTACGGCAGGAACAAAAGCATTTATCCCGTCTGCAATTGCATCGGCTTCAGCTTCTATGGCATTATCAAGAAATTTATCTATTAAAACAGGCCGTTCAGTAGAAACATTTACTGCGGCTTTAAGATAATGTTTTAACATATCTTCGTTGCGGATAATTTCCATTCCGCGTCCGCCTAAAACATATGAAGGACGAACCATAAGAGGATATCCGATTTTGTCTGCTATTTCTTTTGCTTCTTCCATGTTGATAGCCATACCGGATTCCGGCTGTGGTATGCCAAGCTCTCGCATAACTCTTCTAAACTGGTCGCGGTCTTCTGCAAAATCAATAGTTTCAGGAGAAGTACCAAGTATTTTGACTCCGGCATCTTCAAGCTCTTTTGCAATATTAAGTGGTGTCTGGCCACCAAATTGAACAATCACCCCTTCAGGCTTTTCCTTCTCATATATGCTCAAAACATCTTCTACGGTAAGTGGTTCGAAATACAATTTATCGGAAGTATCATAGTCGGTTGATACTGTTTCAGGGTTACAGTTTATCATTATGGATTCGAATCCGGCATCTCTGATAGCAAACGCTGCATGAACACAACAATAATCAAATTCTATACCCTGGCCTATCCGGTTAGGGCCTCCGCCAAGCACCATTATCTTTTTTCTATCGCTCACAGCTACTTTATCAGAAGCATTGTAAGTAGAATAATAATAAGCCGAATTTTCAACTCCGCTCACAGGCACAGGTTCCCATGCTTCGATAACTCCAAGTTTTATTCTTAGTTCCCTGATCTTTTTTTCGGAAACATCAAGCAATCCCGCAATATAACGGTCGGAAAAGCCGTCTTTTTTTGCCTGTACAAGAAGCTTGTCAGGAAGTTGTTTGCCCTTGCATTCCAACAGGCTTTCTTCTATATCAACCAGTTCTTTCATCTGTTGAATAAACCAAGGTTTGATATGGGTAATTTCATATAACTCTTCAATATCTGCACCTTTGCGTAAAGCTTCATACAAGATAAAATGACGCTCACTGGTTGGAATCCTAAGCATATTAATCAGATTCTCTAAAGGCTGTTCATTAAAATCTTTGGCAAAACCTAACCCATAGCGGTTTATCTCAAGGCTTCTTATTGCTTTTTGAAATGCTTCCTTATAGTTTTTGCCTATACTCATGACTTCGCCGACAGCCTTCATCTGAGTGCCTAACTTGTCTTCTACTCCTTCAAATTTTTCGAATGCCCACCTGGCAAACTTTATAACGACATAATCACCAGAAGGGGTGTACTTTTCAAGAGTTCCATCCCGCCAGTAAGGAATTTCATCTAAGGTCATACCACCTGCAAGAAGCGTTGATACTCTTGCGATAGGAAATCCGGTTGCTTTTGACGCCAGAGCTGATGAACGGGAAGTGCGGGGATTAATTTCAATTACTACAACCCTTCCGGTTTCTGGGTCATGGGCAAACTGAATGTTTGTGCCTCCTATGACTTCTATGGCTTTCACTATTGCATAAGAATAATCTTGTAAGCGCTTTTGAAGTTTTGGGTCAATTGTAAGCATTGGAGCCGAGCAAAAACTGTCGCCGGTATGAATACCCATGGCATCAATATTTTCAATAAAACAGACTGTGATCATCTGGTTTTTAGAATCGCGCACTACCTCAAGTTCAAGTTCTTCCCAGCCGAGAACGGATTCTTCCACAAGAATCTGACGTACACGGCTTGCCGACAGTCCACGACTGGCAACGGTTCTTAGTTCTTCAATATTATATACAAGTCCGCCACCCGTTCCGCCCATAGTATAGGCCGGACGTATAACAACCGGATAGCCAAGTTCATTTGCAATTTGTTCTGCGTCTTCAACATTGTTTACGATCTTGCTTTTCGGCATATCGATTCCCAGACGATTCATAGTATCCTTGAAAGCCTGGCGATCTTCACCGCGTTCTATTGCATCAACATTTACACCAATAATTTTTACAGAATATTTTTCTAAAACGCCTGCACTGTAAAGCTCTGAAGATAGATTTAATCCGGTTTGTCCGCCTAAATTAGGCAAAAGGGCATCAGGCCTTTCTTTGGCAATAATTTCTGTGAGTGTTTTAAGATTAAGTGGTTCTATATATGTAATATCCGCCGTTCCCGGATCTGTCATGATAGTAGCAGGGTTTGAATTTACAAGAACTACTTTATACCCCATTGAACGCAGTGCTTTGCAAGCCTGAGTGCCTGAATAGTCAAATTCGCACGCCTGGCCGATGATAATCGGGCCTGAGCCTATTATAAGAACTTTATTAATATCGTTACGTCTTGGCATGGTTACTCCTTAGAAAATATATAAGTCAATTTTATCAATTCCGAGCCTCTTGAAATATTAGCAATACTGGAAAATGCATGTTAGTTTGAGCTTAACTTAAAATCAAGATCAAATAATAACAATTTTTATACTTGTTTAATTTAAATTGCGTGTTATAAAAAAAATTCCATGTTTTTTAGAGGTAATATAAAAAAACAAATAGAGTCAAATAGTTCTATAACTATAATTTTTAAAGTAACCAAGGAAATTAATATGGGCGGATTCTTCGGGGTAGTATCAAAACATGACTGTGTAAACGATCTTTACTATGGTACGGATTATCATTCGCATCTTGGCACAAAACGTGGTGGCATGGCTGTTTATAATCGTAAAGGTTTTGAAAGATCTATCCACAGCATAGAAAATAATTATTTCAGGTCAAAATTTGAACCGGATCTTCCAAAGTTTAAAGGAAAACTTGGAATAGGAGTTATCAGTGATAATGATTCACAGCCGCTTATAATAGGATCGCACTTGGGCACCTTTGCCGTAGCGACAGTTGGGAAAATTAATAATATAGATGAGCTGTCAAAAAATGCATTTAAGAAAAAAATGCATTTTTCCGAAACCGCCGGTGGCAAAACCAATCCTACAGAGCTTGTGGCGATGCTTGTTTGTTCTGAAAATACCTTTGAAGATGGAATAGAAAGGGCCCAGGAATTAATCAAAGGCTCATGTTCAATTCTTGTGCTGACAAACAAAGGCATATTTGCTGCAAGAGACAGGCTGGGCAGAACTCCACTTGTTATTGGGAAAAAGGACGGCGCTTTTGCAGTTGCTTCCGAAAATTGTTCATTTCCGAATCTTGGGTATACAACCGAGGCTTTTATTGGCCCTGGCGAAATAGTATTTATAGATGCAGAAGGATATATTGAAAAAAAACCTCCGGGAGATAAGTTGCAGGTATGTTCGTTTCTTTGGGTATATTATGGCTATCCTGCATCAGAATATGAAGGAATCAATGTAGAATACGTTAGAAACAGGTGTGGTAGCGCTCTTGCAAAAAACGATAATGTTGCAATAGACTGTGTTGCCGGCATACCCGATTCGGGAATAGGGCACGCCGTTGGCTATGCAAATGAAAAGAAAGTTCCTTATGTCCGTCCATTTGTAAAATACACTCCAACATGGCCTAGAAGTTTTATGCCTCAGAACCAGAAAACAAGAGACCTTGTTGCAAGAATGAAACTTATTCCTGTAAAAAAACTTATTGAAGGAAAGAAAATCCTTTTTTGTGAAGATTCAATAGTAAGAGGTACCCAACTTAAAGAGAATATACAAGTTTTATTCGATTATGGTGCCCTTGAAGCGCACATGCGGCCGGCTTGTCCCACACTGATTTATCCTTGCGATTTTTTAAATTTTTCGGCTTCAAGATCAACTCTTGATCTTGCCGGAAGAAAAGTAATCCGGGAATTAGAAGGACGTGAAGATGTTAATCTTGAGGAATATGCTCTTTCAGGTTCTGATAAAAACCTTATGATGATTGACAGAATCCGGCAGCATTTGAAATTAACTACATTGCGTTATCAAAAACTTGATGATCTTGTTGATGCTATAGGTCTTCCTAAAGAAAAACTGTGTACACACTGCTGGGATGGAAAAAGCTATTTCTAAGGTTTGCATTGAAAGTTGTGTTAAATGATTATTGTTGCAGACAATATCAGGATTACAGATCAAATAATTGCAGATGCAATTTCTCAAATGAATCCGGTTCCTATACAAAAGATTGTTATGGAATGCGAGAAAGCAGGTGCACAGGTTATAGATGTAAATTCAGGTCCATTGTCACGAGCGCCTGAAAAACATATGGTTTTTCTGATTGATGCCATCCAGGAAGTTTCCAAACTCCCTTTGATTGTAGATACTGCAAACCCAAAAGCTATGGAAACCGGTATTCGCGCATGCAAAAACAAAGCGATAGTAAACGGTTTTTCCTTAGAACCGGCAAAGCTTGATAAAATACTTCCTCTTGCCAAAAAATACCAGACAGATATCATAGGTTATCTTTTATATCCAAACGGCCATGTACCGCCGGATGGGGATAAACGTCTGGAAATAGCTATTGAGCTTTTTGAGCAATTCAAAAAACACGGCATTGACGAAAAGCGGCTGATTATAGATCCTATAATTGCTCCTCTGTCCTGGCAAAGCGGCAAATTTCAGGCCAAAGAAATTCTATATGTAATAAAGCATCTGCCTGATATATTCGGTTTTCCTGTAAGAACAATTGCAGGACTATCAAATCTTACAACAGGAAGAGGGCATAAAGCCCGAAAACTTATCATGGAGAAAGTTTACATCTCAATGCTTGCATCTGCAGGTCTTTCAATGATTATGATGAATGTATTCCATAATGATAGCATAAAGACCGTAAGAGCTTGTAATTTGCTAATTGATGAGAAGATTTTTGCATGGGAAGAAATGGATTAGAATTTGCCGGAATCTGATGTATGTGCTTCTTTTACCGTACCGCCCCATTCTTTGAGATTAGTTGAAATAAAATCTACTACTATTTTGTGAGTTTTACTGCCATTACCTTCCACATTGAGGGGTTTCCCGAACTTTACATAAATTGTTTTATGCGGATCAACCGCTCCCATGTCTTTGAGCAGCCTGCCGTTTACCTGAAAATCAGTCTTAAGGGCAACAGGAATTACATGTACGCCCGCTCTTTTAGCAAGTTTTACTCCAAGTGAATTAAAAGAGCCTGGATCGAAAACTGTGTTTCTTGTTGCCTGAGGAAATATAAATACGGATTTTCCGCTTTTTAAGCATGCTTCTCCTTCCGAAAATACTTTATATAGGTCTTCCTTTGGATTTTGTCTTGATACTGCTATCGAATTTACTGCCTTCATTATATGGCCCCAAAACGGATATTTAATCAGTTCTTCTTTTATCACAAAGGCAACCTGTTTAAATGCCAGTATAATAGTGGGCATAATCAAAGTGTCTATCATACTCATGTGGTTTGACACAAACACAACAGGCTCGTTATGTTCATATATATAGTTGAGGCCGGATATATCCAACTTCCCTCCGGCAGCTTCGATTATTTTAATTGTCTGATAAGAAGATTGTGCCCATCTTTTTGTGTTATATTTTCCGATTCGGGCTATAAAGCTATCTCTAATAATAACAGATAGAAGCAGTGAATAATAGATAAATGAAGGCAAGCCTGGGATATTTTTTATCGGCAAAAGATGTTTATCTGCACTGAGATAGCGACTTTCCGATTTAAGGATTTGTGTGAAATTTATAATATTCATCCCAAAAATAGCCTGACATACAATTAAGAGGTCTTCAAAAATACATTCCCTATTTTATTCTATATTCCGGAAAGGAGATCTTTACGCTCGACTTAATGATGGACTCTTTATGAGTCCATCGTAATTGATTAACTGGCGATAAGAATTTATGGAATCAGGAATGGTATTTTTTCAGAACAAGGACAGCATTAGTGCCTCCGAAGCCGAAAGAATTTGTCATTACAACATCTATATTTGCCTTACGCGCAACATTGGGGACATAATCAAGATCGCATTCTTCGTCCGGATTATCGAGATTTATAGTAGGTGGTATTATACTGTTTTTTATTGTGAGCGCCGAAAAAACAGTTTCTATACCTCCTGCAGCTCCCAGAAGATGACCGGTCATCGACTTTGTTGAACTTACCGGTATTTTATAGGCATGATCTCCAAAAACGGTTTTTATCGCTCTTGTTTCATATACATCGTTTAGCTGAGTTGATGTGCCATGTGCGTTTATATAATCAACTTTATCCGGTGTAATTCCCGCATCGCTTATAGCTGCTTTCATGCATCTTACTGCGCCTTCTCCATCCGGAGGCGGTGATGTCATGTGATATCCGTCTCCGGTCATTCCAAATCCGGATATTTCGGCATATATATGTGCTCCTCTTTCAAGAGCACTCGAAAGAGACTCAAGAACAACGATTCCGCTTCCTTCTCCGACAACAAAACCATCACGATCCCGGTCAAATGGACGAGAGGCAAGCTGAGGCTCATTATTTCGGGTTGAAAGAGCTTTCATTGCACCGAAACCGGCTACACAGGTCATTGTAATTACTGATTCAACTCCACCGGTTATCATAGCATCTGCATGTCCGTTTTGGATAAGTCTGAATGATTCTCCCACTGCATGCGTTCCCGCAGCACAAGCAGTTGCAATAGATGCGTTTGGGCCTTTTACACCGAATATAATCGAAATCATTCCAGGAGCCATATTACCTATCATAAGAGGAATAAAAAACGGACTAACACGCCCCGGGCCTTTTTTATTCAAATCGAGGATCGTCTTTTCCATTATGCCGAGTCCTCCGAGCCCGCACCCTGTTATGGTACCAACCCTGCCTGAATTAGAGTCATTTATTACAAGGCCGGAATCTTCAATAGCCATACGTGATGCTGCTACGGCATAGGCGATAAAAGGTTCGGAACGCTGGGCGTCCTTTTTTGACATGAAATCTTCTGCTGCAAACCCTTTGACTTCTGCTGCTATTTTTGTGTTAAATCCCGTTGTATCGAACCTTGTTATCTCAGAGATTCCCGACTTCCCGGCACACAACGCGGACCATGTTTCGTTAACTCCGATCCCAAGAGGTGTAACCAATCCAATTCCTGTTATAACAACACGCCTGCTCAAAAAAACCTCCCTAAAACCTAATAAAACAATTAGAATATACGGTCACAAAATATAATCCAAGTATTTTAAGATGGTTATAAACTATTGTATTAATATTTATTTGAAAACAAGATACTATTTTTATTAATGTGAATTTATATAGTCGATTACATCTTTAACTCTTACAAGCTTTTCAGCGACTTCATCTGAGATATCCGTTTCAAACTCTTCTTCCATAGACATAATTAATTCAACCAGGTCAAGCGAATCGGCACCAAGATCATCAACAAATGAAGCTTCAGGGACAACTTTTTCAATTTCAACACCCAATTTTTCTGCAATAATTTTTTTTACTTTGTCTTCAACTGACATTAAATGATTCTCCTTATATTTTAAGGATTAAAGGTTAGAAGATAATAAATTCTTAAATTCAATTAAATAAATTTTAATAAGAACAAAGCATAAGATGAAACCGTTTCTTATCTCTATGCAATATCTTAATATTTCCATTGCAAATCAAATAAACTATATACATAACATCCTAATTAATAAAGATTTTATATTATATAATATGCTTATTTGACTTTATGTTATTTAGTAATTGAAATAACAAGAATTGTCAAGAATTTATTTCATAAATATCGGGCCCCAAATTAAATTTGTTAATAATAATTATGATATTATTTAGATTTTATTAATATATTGATCAAATTTATTTTAAATATATTAATATATTATCACGATATAGAAAATATGCAATACTATAGGCGCTTCTTATAAAAAATAAATATAGCGGGAGTTTTTGTTTGAAACCATAGGATATTGCGCCATTCTATTTGGATGAAAGTGATTTACTAATTGCTAATCAATGTCATTGAATTAAGAATATAAAAAAACCTTATGATATAATTATAACATGCCAATATATCATAATTATATAAATATTTTAGGGAGAATAAAATGGATGTTAATCAAGCAAAAGAAGTTATAGGAAAACAATTTGGCTTTATAGCCAAAGATGCAAACGAGGTAATTCTATATTTTAATTTACCCAAAAATGCAAAAATCTTGGGTGTCGGAACCTAATCAGAATGGAATGGAAATGAGATCATATGGCAATTTTTCAAGGATTATAAGCTGTCGAAAAACACATCATTTCAATAGCTGACTCGTGCTTGTTAATTTAAGAATTATCTTTTACTTGCTTCTCGTCTTTCTTGAATGCAAGATTTTGATTTAAAAGTAAATAAATGTTTACGCCCGTTCTTGGCTCTTGACTTTTATTCAAGATAGTAATAAGTAAAAAACATGTCACTCCAAGCCATTACCAAACAATTATAAATTGAATCGGAATATTTTGACAAACGCTATAAAACGGAGATAAACGATTTTAAATCTATGAAGGAGAAAACCAATTTATGAAACAGTTACATTCTATCAAATGCTTAACCGTGTTTATTCTCATATCTTTTATAGGGACTTTTGCATATGGAGATACCGTATTGCCAGATCCTATGGAAATCGTCTCCGGCAGTAAATATTATGGACAAATGACTAAGGCCCAGGCTGCTGAAATAATCGAAAAATGTGCCGGCGAAACCTATAAGGCCCAATCCATTGTAGAAGAAGATAAATTTTTCATGAGTGTGCCTAAACAAACTTATGCCCATCCTTCAGGAATCAGAACGACCACAAAGTTCAAATGGGCAGATGTAAAATACATTCAACTTCTGAAAGACTCCATCAAACTTACTTATGAGAGCTCATTTTTTGGACGTAAATCTGAACGATCTTTGGAGTTTGGCCCAAATACATATACCCTGGCAGATCTGGCCCTGGCCGCAACAACCCTCACAGGACTGCCTTTAAGCCGGGAAGTTGCCTCCGCTGGGAAAACGGGGCCATCCGAAGAGGGGACGGGAGTAATTCAAAATGCTGCAGATACAAAAGCAGTTCCTGATCTTGAAGAAAGCCTAATAAAACTTAACTCCCTTTATAATAAAGGTCTCATAACCGATGCCGTTTATGAATCCAAACAAAAAGAACTTCTCGACAGTATGCTTGGCAAATAAGATAAGTAATTGGTGCCAACCCTTATATATGTATGAGATTGGGTTCAATTGATAAGCAAAACCTTGCATAAGTAATGAAGCTAAGACCGGATCAAAGAAATACCCTCGCTCAGTTGGTGGGTTATCCCCAATAGAAGAAGTAACAAACAAACTATGCTCTTTTTGTGCTGTGCTGTGCAGTCTATATTTTGCTTTACTTCTTTTCGGCTGTTGGCTTATTGGGATTTTTGATGATTTAAAAGACTGACAGCAGTTACGCACATATTGAGGGCACATGAAAATTAAAATTATTGCAACCGCAATCGTTATCTTTTCCATTGTGATACTTTCAGTCATTATTATAACCAACCGGAACAAACATATCCTGTATTTATCTAATGGTGAAATAATAGAGGTTACCAAAACCTGGGAAGGCTTGGGTGACATCTACTATGAGCAGGAAAACGGAACGCTCGGTACATTAAAAGAGGGCGAGGTTGACAAAATCGTAAGTACTTCTTTAAACAGTCTCAAAGGCTGGAAAATAGTTCTTACCCGTGAGATAGAATTAAAAAGGGGAATTTTTGAAATACTATTGGACAAGAATTTATGGATTGGGTGCTTGCTGGCTTTTTGTTTCTATTGTGCGGGTGTCTTTGTCGATAAACTCATAACTCGAATTAGGAAAAGAAAAAAAGTTAAAACAAAGGATGAAGACGAGCTGATTATAATTACCCCTGGGCTACATGATACTGATATGAGAAAGATCATTCTTTATTTTCTAAATCTTTACATGTTGCATCTTGGAGCGAATAAAGATGATAGATTCCAATATAAGCGTTTAAATATCACAGGGCATGGGAAAACAGTAGTGTATGATCTTAGAATATTTCATGATGACAAGTGGATATTCAGACGAATGTCATTAGGGCGCATTGGAGAAGATAGCGGCGCCAGGAGCAAATGTTTCTATGTTATTTATGATGACCATATTGTGATAAAAATTCCACCGGAGCCGATAAATGATTTTGATCAATACATTAACTGCATTAAAGCAGATAAGCGAATCGCCGACCTGCTCGCCCCGCGTGAGTGCCTGATTCCAAAGGTGTCTACTGTTCTTAAAAGAATTCCTTCATTTGCAGATTCCATTGGAAGATATGCTAAAGAAAACGAACAAGTATGTATTGACGGGCTCAACAAGTTTCCCAATTTTCAACAATTTCTCAAAATTGGTGAAAATTTTGCCTTTTTTATGGATCTTTCAAAGTATTATTTTCTGGGGCTTGTTTTAGATGAATTACATGATGTGTATAATAAAACCTCCAAAGAGATAAAAGAACATCAGGGCATTATTTGGGATTCCGACTTATTTGAAGAAAGGTATGGTAAAAAAGCCTCAAACCTCTGCATCAATCTTCAACACGCCTTTCAACGGTTTGAAAATATATTTATAAATACCGATATCCAATCCTATCAAAAGAAAGATTGGTTTTCAGGTTGTCTTTGCATAGGGGAAACCGATTCCAAACAAAAGAATATTCCCAACGAAGCAGCAGAAATTCTGAAGCAGGTAAAAAAAGAACATAAAGACACGTTTGCCGAATATGAAACGGTTATTAAAAATTATGTACAGGAAAAATCATTCCAGCATAATAGAACTCAGATACAATGTATATGTACGAATCTTATTGAATTGTTGTCCTGGTTACACATTAAAAAAGTAGCCATGCGCGACCTTAAACCGGATAACCTGATTGTTGTAGGCGACCCCTCAAAATATCCCCAGTTTTTGAAATCATCAGACGAATTCCACATTGGACTTATAGATGTTGAAACAGCAGCTTCTATCAACCCCAAAGAGGGGCAAATAGAACAGCCCAAATTAGGCCTGACACCCATCTATGCTACACCCTCCCATATGCTGATTAATGAAATTTTAGGGGTTTTATATGCGGATCCAATTCATATTCTGCAATTGCAGGACTGGCAGGCTATTGTGGGGATGATTTACAAATCTGTTACTGGCGAACACCTGTTTTACCGGGCAGCCGGAACCATTGGCGCAATTACAAAAGAAATGCCCTGTTATTTTGGCGACATTCCCAAATTGGTTGAATTTTCAATGAGTGCAAGCGCAAGGTTCTGGAAAGATGCTTCCAATGAGTTTGTTTTAAAAATGCAGTCTAAGCAAAAGCTGTTAAAATCAGTTAACTTGGAAATTTGCACTAACGCAGAACAAATGTTTAAAAATGCAGCTGCCAAATCAAGAAATAAAAATATCCAAAAGAAGTTGCTGGATATAAAACCCAATATTTCGGCGCATGAATTGCTATATGTCATGTTTTCTCATTTGTATGAAATGATGTGCAAAAAGGATTGGGAGCCTTACGCAAAAATGGAAGAATTGAAAGTTAAAGAAAAAACTTTAACTTTTGCACAAACAAAAGTCTGGTCCCAACGCGTATAAGAAGAAAATCGCTTCTTCAACCTTTTCCAACACAAATCAAAAAAGGAGGATATTGTTATGGTACATTTATTTTCACGTATGATTGTTCTTTGCTTGGCTATTGTTTTTCTTTCTGTTCCCGCTGCATCGCTTGCACAGGAGGCCGTTGAACTAAGTGTGGATGTTGCCGCTATCTGCACGAGCGTTTCTGCCTTGGAGCCAGTAGGCTTCGATGAAAGTTTTCCGGCTTCCGTGGGCAAGCTGTTTTGTTTTACCCGGATAGTAGGTAACCAGGTGCCCACCACTATAACCCATGTTTGGTACTACGGAGAAACAGAGCGGGCCAGGGTAGATTTAACCGTAAAGTCAACAGAATGGCGAACTTATAGTTCAAAAATCATTCAACCACAAGAAATTGGGTCCTGGCATGTGGATGTGCTGGATTCTGCGGGTAATGTGGCAAGGACGGTCCAGTTTACTACCACTGCTGACTCCGGGGCAACAGATGCCCAAGTTCCCGATGCCGGGCAACCCGATGAAACTGGCTCAGCTGATTAGTCTTTATGATGTGAAGTAAAAAAAATTCTGTTTTGCCTTTGTTTATGTAACAATTTACATGCTCTTGTTAAATGGAAATACCGGTATTTTAACAGATTTATAGTTCACCGCCAGAATTCCCGAAGCAATCAGGACAAGAGCAAATATTATATGGTATGTAATTGGTTCATAAAGCAGAAATCCGCCAAAAACAACTCCGGCAATCGGAACTATAAATATAAATGAATGCAAAGAAGATGCTCCATGATTTTTAAGAAGATAATTCCATGCAACAAATCCAAATGAGGCGGTCATAATAGCCTGATACAATAAGGCCCCAATCACCTTTGGATTTAAATCAAAAAGCATCCTTTCATCCAACAAAAATGCTTCGGTAAAAAATAAAGGCAGAGAAAAAAGCATCGGATATAAAACAAGCTGAAACGGATTAAAGTCGTTTATGATTCTTTTAATAAAAACTGTGTTACAAGCCCATATAAAAGTTACCGTAAGAATAATAAGATCGCCTGCTTTAAGGCTGGATGCTCCTGTCTCCTTCTCAAAAAAAAGCAAAACAATAGCCAGAAACCCAAGCAGTATCCCAAGAAATTTCTTTATTGTTATTTTGTCATCCGGAATAAAAAAATGTGAAAGAATCAGTATGAAAAACGGTACAAAGTTTGATACAAGCGTTGCGTGGGTCGCATTTGTTTTGCTCATTCCGATATAAAAAAGTGAAAGCTGCACGAAAAAAGTAGCTGTTAAAATAACTATATAAAGGAGCTGGCCTTTTTTTAATGAAAACGATTGCCCTGTTATTTTAGCCCACAATGCTATACAAATCGATGCAATAGTAAAGCGCAATGCAGCTAAAGTAAAGGTCCCTATTCCTGTAAGGCCGACTTTTATCGCAACAAAATTTCCGCCAAAAATAATACAAAGAAGAACTGCAAACATTGCAGCTGAAAATGTTAATTCGCTACAGTTAGGTTTCATACTAAGTCAATTTCAGTGTATAATCTTTCTCGGGAACAAAAGCGGAATATCCGTTATCTTTTAAAAAATCGGCAAAAGCTATGGATTGATCTTCTTCACCATGAACAACAGCAATGTTTTTAATTTTAAGTTTCGAATCTTCCAGGAACCGCAGCATTTCATTTTTATCCCCATGAGCACTGAATGCGCCTAATTTTACAACATGCGCTTTTAAAGGATACTCTTTGTTTAAGAATTTAAGTATAGGGGGATCGCCTTTTCTTCCTGATTTTTCGTATTCAAGCCCCTGATCATGGATTCGGCGCCCAAGTGTATTTTGGGCCATAAAGCCCACTAAAAGAATTGTGTTTTTCGGGTTATGAATTTTGTAACGGAGATGATGAAGCACTCTTCCAGCTTCACACATGCCTGAAGCAGAAAGTACTATATGAGGTGTTTCATCTTTCATAAGAACCATTGATTCATCAACCGAAGATACAAATTTTAACTCTTTAAATGAAAACGGATTATCACCATTTGAAAGAAATGTATCAACTGTCTCCTGGTTGTAAACCTCAGGATGTTCACCGAAAACCCTGGTTATATTTGTAGCAAGAGGGCTGTCCACATATACCGGAATCCTGGGGACTTCCCCACCATGATAGAGTTCATGAATTATATAAAGAAGCTCCTGTGTTCTTCCGAACGCAAAAGCAGGGATAACTATTGATCCGCCTCGCTCTACCGTATCATTTATTATTTTTTTCAGTTGAGGTCTTACATCCTCCATATCCTCATGTTCTCTGTCACCATAAGTACTTTCCATAATAAGAAGATCGATATCTTTATCTTCATCAGGAAAAGCGGCACATGGGTTTCTTATTATCGGCTTGTCATATCTTCCAATATCACCGGTATAACAAATCCTGAATATTCGCCCGTTTTCATTTATCTTGATTAAAGGAATAGCTGAGCCCAGAATGTGACCGGCTTCATACAATACACCTGTTATTCCCCGTCCGATCTCAAATGCAGTACGGTAAGGATAACTATCAAAGTGCTCCAGTGAATTTTGCGCATCTTCAATGGTATAAAGAGGAGAAATATATTCAAGATCATGTTCTTTTATAAGATCATGTATCTTTTCGACATTAAGCTTGTGCCCTTCAGTTTTAAGCATTGAAGCAATTTCGGACTTTCTGTGATTTTTATTTTTTCCATTATTTTTTGACAGTAAAGTATTTCTAAGAGTTTTATAGTTTAAGTAGTTAGCATCAGATTCCTGGATGTGGGCTGAATCGGCTAAAAGAAAGGCACAGACATCGGCAGTTGGCCTTGTACAAAGGATTCGGCCGGTAAAACCGTTTTTAACCAAAAGCGGTATTCTGCCGCAATGATCAACATGAGCATGAGAAAGAACAAGATTGACTATAGATTTTGGGTCAAAAGAGAATTCCTTATTTTTTTGTACAGTGTCCTTTCTGCGGCCCTGAAACATTCCACAATCAAGCATGATCTTATCGGAATTAGCTGTTATAACATGCATTGAACCGGTAACTTCTCTAACTGCTCCGTAAAATGTGACTTCCATATTTTATTCCTTTCCATTATATATTTTTTTTGATTCCCGGTATTGCCAACCAAAGCAGCGGGGTATTAAAACCCTATTATCTTGGCGGGGTATAAAACCCCGCCCTACATTATTTTCCGTAGGGCGGCATTTTATATGCCGCCACCGCTCATCCCCCGATACCATGGTGCCAACTTCTATACAAGAGTCCATTCCACATCAAAACCGTTATCGACAACAGATGCGATATGCCCGTCAAAATAATAATGCACAACATTTAATGCTTTGTTTTTGTAACTCACAATAATAGATTTGTCATTTAATATCTTTTCAATGCGGCAATCCGAAAGAGCGACTATCCCTTTGCCCGATGCTTTCAATACAGCTTCCTTGGATGTCCAGAAACGGAAAAACAAGATTTCTTTATCAAAATCCGAAAGCCCCCATTCCTTAGGGCCGGCAACTTTATCCATAAGAGCTTTTGAAACAGGCTTGATTTTCTCGATATCCAATCCTGTCGCTTTTTTAGAAACAACGCCCCCCACATATTCGCTTTTATGAGTAATAGACCAGAAATTCCCATCAAAAGGAACAGGAGCATCATTTTGATCTTTAATAAGAACTCCGGGAATTATTCCGCTTTTTTCGCATGAAAGTTTAAGCGCTAATCTTGCAAGGGTACTTAATGCTTTAACCTTATTTCTTCCTTTAAGATTTTTTTCTTGTTCCGGAACAGCTAAAATAACAGGATATATCGGCTTATTATTTGGCATCTTCTTTTCTTAGAATTATGCGGCAATCAGCTACTGTTGCGCCAAAGCCTTCTTCATGGACAAGAATTGGATTTATATCCATTTCCATAATTTCTTCATGGTTAATCGCCATTTCAGACAGACTGACGAATGCCTTGTTGAGTGATTCAAGATCGCAAATGGGTCTTCCCCTGAAACCTTTAAACAATTTGAATCCTTTTATCTGGCGAATCGCCCTTTTTGCTTCGTTTCTTTCCACCGGAGCAAGCCTGAACACAACATCCTGGAAAAGCTCAACAAAGATTCCTCCAAGCCCTACCATCATTAATGGTCCAAAAACAGGATAACGGTTCATGCCAAGAATCACCTCTGCACCTTTTTTTGCCATCTGCTGAATCAGTATGCCTGTGATCTTTGCCTTGCTGTCAAATTCCAAAGCTTTTTTAATTATATCATCAAATGTTTCCAATACTTCATTTCTATTATTAATTCCAAGTACCACACCACCTGCATCCGTTTTATGCAAAATATCCGGTGAAACAATTTTCATAGCCACAGGAAAAGTGATATTGTCTGCAATTTGTGCTGCCTCATCTTTTGTCGTGGCAAGTTTGGAAATCAGAGTTTTAAAACCATAGCATTCCAGCAATTCACTGCTTTCAAGTTCACCTAATTTATACTTTCCTTCTTCTATGCAGAGGGCAATGATTTCTTCTGCACGTTTTTTATCATGTTTCAAACTATATGGCGCTAATTCCTGCCGGTTTATCAAAGTGGAATATTTATAAAGCGCCCCAAGCGCTTTAGCGGCGTTTTCTGGAAATTTAAAAACAGGAATACCATGCTCCTGCAAATATTTAACACCTGCGGAAACATCAAAAATACCCATGAAACAGCAAAGTATAGGTTTGTCTGATCGCCTGGCGATTTTTGCTATTGCTTCCGCAGTACCAAGGGCGTTAGTCATTGACTGTGGAGTTAAAATTACAAGTGCTCCGTCAACACCCTCGTCTCTTGTCACAGCAGAAAGCGCATTTTCATATCTGTCTTGTGCTGCATCACCTATTACATCAACCGGGTTATGGATATTGGCAGTTGTAGGAAGATGACTTGCAAGTGCTTCAATCGTTTCTTCGGAAAATTTTGCAAGTCTTAAGCCGGAAGAAACCGTCATATCGGTAGCGACAATTCCGGGCCCGCCGGCATTTGTTACAATAGCAACTCTGTTACCGGCCGGAACTTTTCCTCTAAGCTTTCCCTGCTCATTTTCATTTTTAGACGCGAATGCACTTGAATAATCAAAAAGCTCATGAATTGAATCAACCCGGATAATACCGGATTGCTCAAAGATTGCATCATAAACAGCTTCTGTTCCCGCCAAAGCCCCGGTATGAGATGCTGCCGCCAAAGCCCCGGCTCCTGTGCGCCCTGACTTTATGGCTATAATCGGTGTCGGTCTCATATCGCCCAATGTGATTTTTTTTACTGCTTCAACAAATTCCGGTCCGCGCCGCAATTCTTCAAGATAGATCATTATTACTTCCGTATCTAAATCCTTATGAAGATATTTGAGAAGATCAAGCTCATCCACATCGGCCTTGTTTCCTATAGAAATAAATTTTGAAAAACCAAAATCCATATCTGCGGCAAAATCAAGTACGGCCGTACAAAGAGCACCACTTTGTGAAATAAAGGATACATTTCCGAATTTAGGCATGCGGGTTGAAAAACTTGCATTAAGTTTTACCAAAGGATTGGGGTTTATTACACCAAGGCAATTGGGACCTACCACCCTGACATTTGCCTTTCTACAGACAGATACTATTTCATTTTCTATTTCAAGCCCTTTGCCTCCGACCTCCCGAAAGCCTGCTGACACTATCACAAGCCCCTTTACATTTTTTTCTATTGCTTCATGGGCGGCTTTTAAGGCTGCAGCAGGAGGCAGGATAATCATAGCAAGATCAACCTCATCGGGTATGTCTGTTAAGGTGGGATAAGCCCTCACACACAAAACGGATTTGGCGCCCGGATTAACCGGATAAAGAACGCCCTTGAAACCGCCTTTTAAAATATTGGCAAAAATATCATGCCCGACTTTTCCCGGCGTGGTCGAAGCTCCAATTACGGCTACGGATTTTGGCGAAAAAATTGCTTCGAAGTTATCCATGGCGGTATCCTTTAAGTTTTTAAGTATACATAAATTATTTGAACGGATTTATAAAATTAACTGGATTTTCTCATGATTTTATGGAATTAATCAACTGTTTTCTTTATGAGTTTTCTTTATGAGGATTCTGAACCCTTACTATATAAGGTTTCTTGCTACAGAGACTGTGTCATAATAGAAATATCGACTCTTTTATCATTTCGAGCGAGAAACTGTGCAGCAATTCATTTTTGTGTCATTTCAAAGCGAAGCGAGAAATCTTTTATTTTTATTTCTTTCAGAGTCTAAAAATTTCTCGGCTATTGCCTCGAAACAACATTATTTTATGTTTGATAGCATCTTGGAATAAAATATTGCGGGAGATAAATGAGTAAACAGTCTTTTTTGATATATATCCACTTTCTGCTGTAAACTTTTGCTTCCTGCTATACGTACCAACCTGATGTTTGACAGATAAGGGATTATAAGTCATCATCTATCTGATTTTTTTCTTGATATAAGAAAAGGAGGCAGAGATGACGATTGGATATAGTGATCTTCAGCAGACGGAAATATTTTCTGATTTTAAGACTCCCGCCATTATGGCTCACCGTTATTATCAAATGCGATTACGATTTAACAAACATCCTGAAGGCTGTTTAGAAGTGCTGGGCAAGATTTTGAAGCGGCTGGGCCGGATGGACCTGCCGGGGAAGGATCAGGTGGAAGCCTATCTTCGTTACCTGACACTTGGCAACCGCAGACCGAGGACCCTGTATAGTCGCTTTGGAACTATTGTTCTTTTTCTTACCCTCTTAAGGGATAGCGGCCTGACATCTCTGGAAGCCATTACCCGAAGGGATGTGGAGGCGTTTATCGAGCACGAGCAGGACCGGGGGAATATGATTACGACAATCAGGACAAAGCTGGTAAATGTGCAAGCCTTCCTCCGCTATTTGCTGGAGGAAGGAATAGTCTCTGCAGAAATATTTGGCCGGAGGATACGGTTGCAGTTACCGGAGCGGCTGCCACGGGCGATGGACCCGGATGATCTGCGGCAGCTGCTTTTGGTTATTCAAAATGTCCGTAACCGAGCCATGATCCTGGTCTTGTTGAGAACAGGTATGCGGATCGGTGAACTACTCAATACCAAGATGGCCGACGTCTATCTCAAGGAGCGGAAAATAGAGGTTTACGAAGGAGAGAAGAATCGGTTGGGCAGGGTGGTCTATCTCAGTGATGATGCGGTCAGGGCTCTGCGGAAATGGTTAAAGCAAAGGTATCCTGGCGAGGAGTACCTGATCTACACTCGGACCGGCACTATGTCTTACAGCACCGCTCGGATGATCTTTCAGCGCTATCTGGTCAAGGCGGGATTAGCAGACAAAGGATATTCCCTGCATGCGCTTCGGCACACTTTTGCCACGGAGTTTCTTAACGCCGGCATGCGTCTGGAGTGTCTCCAGGTTTTGCTGGGTCACCGGAGCATTGAGCAGACGAGGCGTTATGCCCGACTGACCGATAAGACCCGGGAGGAAGAATATTTTAGAGCCATGTCGAAGATCGAAAGGAGGGATAGTCATGATCGATGTGATCCTGAATTGGCGGCGATTTATGAAGCGCAGGAACTTTTCACCCCATGCCGTGAAGAACTATCTGAATCTCATTAAACACTTTATCATCTGGCTGGATGTGCCGGTGGAGGAGGTGACATCCGCCACAGTATCACGCTACATTGAGCATATGATGAGGAAGAGGCTGGTGCCAAAGACGGTAAACTGCCACTTGAATGCTATCCGTCAGTTCTACCATTACCTGCGGGAAGATGAAGGGGTAACCATTGCCAACCCCATCAGGAAGAATCACTTCCAGAAGATGTCCAGACCTCTACCTCGATATCTGAGAGACGAACAGGTGGTCAGCCTCTTCAAGGTCATAAAAGGTGCACGTGACCGGGCCATGTTCATGCTTATGCTCCGATGCGGGTTACGAGTGGAAGAGGTAGCCAATCTAACCATAGGCGTCATAGATGTCAAACGCAAGACCATACTGGTCGAGGATGGCAAGGGTGGAAAAGATCGGGTTGTCTATATGAGCCATGATGTCCTTCAGGCCCTGGCGGCCTATCTGAGGGTACGGCCTCCCTCCAGGACCGGGAAGATCTTTCTATCGGAAAAGAAACCCTGCCAGGGACAGCCTATCTCCATCCGCGGCATACAGCGGCGCATGGAATTGTATGCTCGCCAAGCAAAACTCAAGGTGTCCTGTCACCATCTCCGGCACACTATGGCCACCCAACTGCTCAATGCCGATGCCGATCTCTGCACCATTCAGGATCTCTTGGGGCATAGCCATGTGAAAACCACTCAGCGGTACTGCTGGATCTCAAACATGAAAGTGCAGAGAGACTACTTCAAAGCTATGGAGGTGATCATGCAACAAACGGTTGGCACCCAAAATAATCCTTGACTAAAACATAAAACCATGAGATTGTTAAACAACATCTAACCCATTAACTTCAATAAGAAAATCAGATTTTAGTACGTATAGCTTCCTGTAAGAAATAGATCTAACATTTTCATGGAACTAGTAGATTTCTAACGCAAATCATGATATTGAATTTCGAAATTCAAAGGGTTTGATAATAAATTCAGTTCCATTTTGAATGACGCCAGTCCATAAATTTCAAAAATGTAAAGATGAACTTATTGATATTGATATGGTAAATAAGGGCCAAAAGCGGACCCCCATATTTTTTACTGACCAATTTTTACTAAGTCTGCCTGAGATACGCCAGCCATTCCGAATAATAAAAACAACAATGCAATCCCTGTTGAAATTTGTCTTTTCATTTTTATATTTTTCCTCTTTTAAATGTCTATCAAGACTATTTTTATGAAATTTTGCGTTTCAGCCTTATTATGCCCAGAAGGCCTGAACCTAAGAGCCAGAAAGCTGACGGGAGAGGTACTGACGATCCAGTTACGGTGAGTTTCAGACTGCCGGAATTATCTTGGAAAACGGTATCCATGATTCCGAACTGAACATAGCCATTACTGGACAGCGTAAAGGAAGCAAATAAATAAAAAGGCAGGAACTAAGTCAATAGTCCTGCCTTTAATGCCTGTTCATATTTTCATACTATTTTTTTCTTCTGCTAAAACCTGCCAGTCCTATAAGACCAGACCCCAGAAGCCAGGCAGCGCCAGGAATGGGGGTAGGGATAGCTGAATAAGGCTCCACTGTGATATTGAATATGCTTGCGCTTGCAGTGATCGAACCATCCAGGGCGTTGGTCTGACAGCGGGTAAAAAATGATACCCACTCATCGGGATTGACTATCGTTGAAAAATGATCGGAGCCCGACAGTTCATTCGAACTTCCTGACATCTCATATCCGGCATAGGCTGTGCTGAACAGCAGCCCCTCTACTTTGTTTGGGGTCGTAACATAGTCGAAACTGATCGTGTACGCACCTTCCGCAAGACCATAGATTGTGGCAGCGGCCGTTCCGCTGGATATGGTGCTGTGATATCCGATCAAACCGACTGCAATTGAGTTCACTGAAGCAGAAGTATCGCCTGACTGGGCATGTCCGTCAGCAAAGCTTACTACCGCATCTACACTGCCGGTCAATGGACCGTAGAATTGCTGATCTTGCGTTGATGTGCCATCAACAGACCAGATGACCTTTGAATACGCCTGACCATCGTAACTCCAATAAGATGCCGAAAACGCCTGGGATGCAGCACACACGAAGACCAAAGTAAAAAACACAATAACAAAAGCTAATCTTTTAGAAATCATCGCCCCCACCTCCTCTATATTTAAGTCCATTTACTTCCAATAAGTCCACTTCGTAAAAATAACAGCTCATTAGGCACAATTTTGGCTGGTTATAAATAGGGACTTGCTTTTAGTCAAGAACTTTTAGTCAAGAAGTATAAAAACAGGATTACTTTTCACCATCAAACTGCTTTTTTTCAAGGTCTCCTGCAATTTTTCATACAATCTCTGATATTTTTACAGACACACACTATTTGGATATAACTGTATAAAATGATTTGAGAATAGGGGTCAGGTCTATATTTGACCTTTACCGTTTACTTTTATATGAAAATAGAAGTCTTTGATCTAAATCATTTGCTTATAATCTTTCGTTTCACACCCGATCGAGAACCCGCGCCTTTTTTCTCAAATAGACTCGGTTTGAGTAAAACATGGATAGAACACTACCGGTTTGGGTTCCCGGGTGGTAGTAATGGGGACGTCTATGCTTTTATGCTTTACATATAGCAAAACCTATGATAGTTACCCCGTATGCCAAGGAAAGCAAGAATAGACTGTACTGGTGCATTGCATCACGTAATCATTCGGGGAATCGAACGACGAAAAATTTTCAGGTCTGATTTTGACCGGACAAATTTTTTGAACCGGCTTTCTGAGCTGATCCCTGAGACAAGAACGGATTGTTTTGCATGGGCTTTAATGACTAATCATGTGCATCTGTTACTAAGAACCGGGTTGGTTCCTATTTCAGTATTCATGAGCCGATTGCTAACCGGATATGCCGGTTGGTTTAATAAAAAGTATCGTCGGCATGGCCAGCTATTTCAAAACCGTTATAAATCTATCTTGTGTCAAGAAGACGTGTATTTAAAAGAGCTGGTGCGGTATATTCACTTGAACCCTCTAAGGGCGGGACTTGTCTCAAGCCTTGGTGAGCTGGACAAATATCTATGGTGCGGTCATCATGTATTAATGAGATCTCCGAAGGAAACATGGCAGAATATCAATTATATTTACGGTTTTTTCTCTGAGAAAAAAAGAGAAGCCCGGAAGATGTACCGGGATTTTGTTGGCAAGGGCATTTCTTTGGGGAACCGCCCTGATTTGACAGGAGGCGGACTATTAAGGAGTTCGGGCGGGTGGACCGCTCTCAAAGAATCTCGCAAAGCTGGAATTCGCCTTAAAGGTGATGAGCGTATTTTGGGCAATAGCGATTTTGTTGAAAATGTTCTCAAATCATCTGAAGAATCTTTTAAACAGAAATATGAATTAAAAGCCAGGGGCATTGATTTTGATGTTGTAAAAGAGCGCGTGGCTAAACTTCTGGGGATAAAGCCTGAAGAGGTCACTGCATGCGACAAATCCCCCCAAACAGTTCGAGCCAGGTCCCTGCTGTGCTTTTGGGCACATCGAAAACTTGGGATGAGCACAGTTGAAATTGCAGGTATATTAAACATGAGCCAGCCTGCGATTAGTCGTTCTTCGAGAAGGGGTGAAAAAATCGCAAGAGAAAATCGATTTGAGCTAACTAATAATGGGAACGCATAAAAGCATAGACGTTATCACCCATGGGCTTCGTTATGTTGTGCTAACTCACCCGGAGACTGGGCCTTGCTGTTTCTGTTCGTCGGCTCATAGCTTTGCAATCCGGCTTCCTTCAGACCTTTCCTCACTGAAACGCCCATGCCGGGCATACACAAAAGCAATGCACCCAATTGCTACGCTCCGGGTGATTTTATTCCCCCTCAACAAAATCTTGCCAGTACAAATAAAGTACGCTATATTGTACTAAATCTTGAATATAATGGAGGTGCAATATGCAACGACTAAAAATTGACCAGGATATCAAACCGTTATCTGAGGTAAGAACAGGTATTGCGAATTTCATCAAGCAAGTCCACGACACAAAAAGACCATTGATCATCACCCAACACGGAAAAGGTGTTGCCGTACTTATAGATGCCCAAGAGTATGAGGCAATACAGGAGAGACTTGACCTTCTTACAGATGTTCAAATAGCCTTAAACCAAATTGAGACCGGACACGGAATAAATCATGATGATGCAAAAGAAAATGTCTTGAGGCGAATCCAAAAATGAAGATAATCTGGTCACCGCTGGCTATAGATAGGGTCACTGAAATCGCAGCATACATCGCTCAGGACAAGCCTTCAGCAGCAGAAAAATGGGTTGATACAATATTTTCAAAAGTTGCGCAGCTAAAATCTTCCCCTGCGCTAGGTAGGATTGTGCCTGAAATTTCAAACGATCAATTCAGAGAGCTAATTTACGGAAATTACCGCATCATTTATCGTATTGAAAAGAACCAAATATCTATTCTCACAATTAGACATGGCAAGCAGATATTGCCAGTAGAAGAAATTATGGAATAAGGAAGATAGGGGTCACCCATTAAAGGGTTCGTCAAGAGAAAAAACACACCCCTATTAAAAAAGATGGTCTCTTTTTTAAATGACGTGAAAACAGGGACGTTATTAGATTATTAAGTTTCATTTATAATAGTATATTAACGGAGATCGACTGAGGATTAATTTTGAGTACAGAGGAACATAGGGACATTAGGTTGTTGAGTTTTGTTGATAATAGAGAGAAAGTAATGGGACGCTTTTACGTTTTTAAGTTCATATAGCTCTCATTGCCATTCTAACTTTCTGATTTATAGTTAAATACTAACAGCGTCCCATTACTACAAGGGTACTAAACTTGCCCCGGCTATTGTTATTATATGTTATTTTATACATTGACTTTATGATATAATATGTTATATATTTTTCATGAATGAGATCATTTAGCATAACCAAGCGCGCAAACAAATGAAAAAGATTCCCATTCATTACCGGGAGGCAATCCATAACAGCGTGGATCAGTTGGCGAATTTTCCAAAATGCAAACAGCTTGATATTTCTGAACTGAAGGATCACCGTTATGATTATCGCCTGAGAGTGGGCCGATATCGAGTGCTCTTTAATTATGCCAACATCGTTAAAATTATAGAAATACAAGAGGTTAAAAAACGAGATGAGCGTACGTACTGATCCTCAAATCATTTCACAAAACGGCAAACCCGCTTTTGCAGTTATTCCTTGGAGTGAATACCAGGCTCTAATTCATAAACAGGTCGAGCCTGATGAATCCGATGTCTGGTTTCCAAATGAGGTTGTAAAGGCCAATGTTCGAGGTGAAGGTTTAATCAAGGCATGGCGGGAATATTTTAAACTTACCCAGGCAGAATTGGCCACCAAAGCAGGAATGAAGCAATCAGCCTTAGCAAGGATAGAAAGTGGTAATGCCAGCCCAAGAAAAACCACATTGTCAAAACTATCAGAAGCAATGGGAATTAGTGTCGAGCAATTAATAGATTGACAATGACGGCAGATCCAGTCACTGGTGCCGACCCAAAAAGCCGGGTGGCACAGTTTCACCGTTACTCTCTTTCCATCCGTAATAAACATTTTTCAAAGAATCCGGTAGTATTTGTTTGGTAGGTGAATTATTGTTTTCAAGGGAAAAAAGTTTATTAAAATGGCTTCTTTTCTGTTCTCAATTGGAGATATTTTTATATACCAAAGTTTTTTTCATGTAAACTAATAGCAGATATCCCTTTGTAACTTACTAAGAGTTCATTAAAAAGAGATCGAATTACATAATTAATTATGAGTCGAGTACCTTATGGCCCTGTGAGTGGATGGGGAAGAGGAAGGCGAATATAAGGCATTTAATTAAATGCCAGCTTTTCTTAAATGGTATTTTATGGTATGCTTTTCAAAAAGTCGAAAAGGGGGTAATAATGAAACAATATAAAGTGGTTGTCGAAAAGCATTCTGATGGATATGTTGCCTATCCCTTGGGAATCAAGGGGATTGTAGTTGGACAAGGGGATACCTATGAAGAAGCTTTGTCAGACGTAAAGTCTGCAATCCGTTTCCATATCGAAACCTTTGGAGACAAAGACCTTGATATTGAGCCGCCTATTCTTGAGGCATTTGTTGCCGAAGCCGGGATTTAACGTTAATGTCTAAATTTCCCACAGACGCACCAAAACGAAATGTTGTAAGAACTTTGGAGATATTGGGTTTTCGTATAGTTCGCGAAAGGGAACATATTTCTATGGTACGAGAAAATCCGGACGGCAGTAAAACCCCTTTGACTATGCCAAATCATACTAAAATAAAGGCTTCTACTTTAAGGACAATCTGCACACAAGATAGCCTATCACGAGACGATTTCATAAAAACATACGAAAAAACATGACGGCAGCCTTTCGCAATATCGGATAGAATTCAAGATAAGTTTCTATAAAATGTTTATTTCTCTTGGCACTGAAATCAGCGAGCGAGAAGATTCCAGGGTTTCATTGTTTTTATTTTATGACAGGAAACAGGGGTCACATCCTGGATAGTGAATACTGACTTAGTATTTTAAATTTATTGTTATTAAATGAGATTGAGACTGATTTTTCTTATATTCTTTCACCGCAGTTCATAACTAAATTTACTACTGAGCCACTTTCAAAACGTTTCACTTTGGTCAAGATATCTACTTGAACAAAGTGATTCTAAGGGCAAAAAGAGGTTATATAACTTATAACAAAATCACACATAAGGAGTTTAATTCTTACAAGTCGGCCGAATTGATTAAAATGATTCCCGGCTCCGTAATGCTGAAGGAAGAACCTCTTACATATCCAAAAAACTGCATAATCATATGGGTGGGAAATGGCGCCGGAGATCTAAAGTAAATCGATATGTGTTTGCCAATAGAAGATCTATAGTCACGTCAGTTTATAGCGGAGTTGAGTTGTTCAGCGCTTTTGTTTTGTTTATGTTTTTTCCAGCTTATTTATTATAAACGACTTAAAAGAATTGGCATCCTTAAAATTAACTGCTACTCCGACAACAATCAGATCAACAGGAAAATTAAACCTGCCTTCCATTCTGGCAAAATCTTTTTCAGTTGTCATAACAAGTTCTGCACTTAGATATTTTGCCGATTGCGCAATTCTATTAATATCATAATCACTATAGTAGTAATGATCTTCAAATCCAAAGAAATCCAGAATTTCACATTTAAAATCTTTAATAGTTTTTTTAAAGCGCTCATTTCCAGCTATTCCGGAAAAAGCCACAACTTTTTTCCCAGCCAGCCAATAATAATCATTTGATACTTTATTTCTAAAAAGAGTTATACAATCGTCTTTACTTTCTTTGCCTGCATTAAAATAATAAGAAGAATTGTATGTTTCAAAAACAACACAGCTTTTTGAAATACTTTCAAGCAAATCTAATGTTTTGGTATTATCTGAAGATTCTCCTGTAAGAATAAATGTATCGGCTCTTTTAACTGATTTAACCGGTTCTCTCAAAATTCCTCTTGGAACAAGATGAAAATTACCGAAAGGTCGCCTGTGGTCTAAAAGAAGAATATTAATATCACGAAAAAGTTTAATATGCTGAAACCCGTCATCTAATAAAATAATATCAACATTAAAATCTTTTATGGCTATTAAACCTGATTCATATCTGTTTTGGCCTACTAAAACAGGGATATTTTCCAGTTTCGCTGCTATCATAAAAGGTTCATCACCGGATAGTTCAGGCCCAATAAACACTTTTGTACCGTTGCTTACAATTCCCCCTTTTTTTTCATATTTCCCCCTGTATCCTCTGCTAACAACTGCAACTTTATATCCGAGACCGGCCAGCATTTGGGCAAGATATATTGTCATAGGCGTTTTTCCTGTTCCGCCAACTGTTATATTGCCAACAGAGATAATCTTGCAGGAAAGTTTTTTTTGCTTAAATATACTTTTTTTGTATAAAGCAATTCTTACTTTGATCAGGAGACCGTATATAACTGAGAAAATATACAGCAAAGGTTCTATGGAGAAAAACCGGGGTTTCCCTTCGGAATACATAATTTCTTCAATTTTCTTTTTAAACATATTCATGGGAAAAACTCTGGAATTCGAATATTTTACTCGGCATTAAGAAGCGTAAACACACCAAACGCTAAAAATACAAGATTCGGAATCAGGGCGGCAACCAAGGGATTAAGGAAGCCTCCCTCGCCAAGTGAAATACAGAAACCAAAAAAAACCCAATAAGCAAAAGCTGCGCATATTCCATATACAATATTTACAGGCAGGCTTTCTTTAACCTGTAGCCTGAAAGCTATTCCCGTACCCACAAAACACATGATTATACAAATAAAGGGAAAAGAAAGTTTTGCATAAAAATCTGTCCGGTAACCTGTTGCATCATACCCTTCGGACTCGATTTTTTTTACATATTTAAAAAGCTCGGCAGCACTCATGGCTTCTGATTTAACAGCTACTATTCCTATGTCTTCCGGTGAAATATCGAGATGTTCAACAAGTTGTTTATGAAATGATATTTTGCTGTTATTCTTATCAAGCTTCTGCTCAATAATACCATATAATGTCCAGTTTCCTTTATATAAAAAAACTCCCTTTTCACAGTCAATTCTTCTCACCATCCTAAAATTATCATCAAAGAAATAGAGAGTAATGCCATGGATAGTCTTTGTTGATGAATCAAAATATTCTATGTGCGATATTAAGTGATACCCCTTTATCCATATGTCTTTTTCTTTCAGGGTCACAGCGTGTTTTTTCCGGTTTGCCTGAGCCCATATTTTTTCCACCTTATTTTGCGTTATGGGAACAACCACCTCTGACAGGAAAATAGTAATAAAAAAGGAAATCACACCTAATAAAAGTATAGATCTTAAAAGATAATATATACTGATTCCACCACTTTTTAGTGCCACGACTTCGTTATTTTTACTCATCAGGCCAAATGTTACAAGAATAGCCAGTAAAAAACTAAGAGGAATAAATTGTGCAACCGGCATTTTCGAAATAAAACAAAAAAATGCCTTTGGAAGGGAAAGACCGGATTCAAAAAAGATATCTGTTTCATCAAAAAAATCCACTACAATATATATCCCTATAATTGCAGCTATAATGATACAAAAGTATTTAATAGTCTCCTTTGTTAAATATCTATCTATTATGGACATAAATTGATCTTCTCTTTAGCTCATCTTTCTTTAATAAAGTGTAATTTTATTCTTTCTAATAAATCAACAACAGCAAAAAAATTGACAGGCCGTTCTTTTGCTGTTCTTATAAAAAGGTATATGCCTATACTGCCTATAAATATATTTGGAACCCACATCCCTATAAGGGGGGGATAGAATCTGCTTTCTCCTAATGCATACCCAAGCGAAAGAATAAGATAATAAAGCAAGAAAAAAATAATGCCAAGCCCAAGGCCAAATGATCGTGTTGCCGACTTTAACTGAGTGCCAAGTGCTACTGAAAGAATCCCCAAAACAAAACATGCAAAAGGGATAGAAAATTTCTTATGAAGTTCAAAAAGTGCATCATAATCTTTTGAGTTTTTATTTTTGAAATTATCAATGTAATCTAATAGTTCATTAAAATACATCTTTTTTTCGTCTTTTCTTTGACCTTTTTTCTCTATTTCTGAAAAAGCGTTCTTTAGATCAAGATTAATATCATATGTGTTAAAACCAATGGAATTGACCGATTTATTTTTTGGACCAACCTGATTTATAAATCCATCGAAAAGTCTTATTCTGAAAGATAATGTCTCTTTTTCAAAAAGCATAACTCCTCTTGGAGCAATAATTGTGCTTCCCATATCTTCAGAACGGCCATCTTCTATAAAAATATCTATCAGCTCATTATTTTTCAGATCAATTCTATTAACATAAAGCATAACATTTTTAAAATTATCGTTAAAAGTTCTCTCTTTAAGTCCTATTTCAAAATTTGTCTGTGCGATTTCCATTGTAAGTTTTTCGATTGATAATCTTCCCCAGGGCATTGCATAAAAAGTAATCAACGCAGTTAATATACAACCAATAAGACAAAAGGTAAGCACCGGGGGAAGCAAGCCGTAAATACTTATTCCACCTGTTTTTAAAGCAATTATTTCATTATCACTTGAAAACCGTAAAAAAGTCAGAAGAACTGCCATCATAACAGACATCGGAATTACAAAGATTAGAAAATTAGGGATAATATAAATAAGCATAAGCCCGATTTTAGGCAGACTCATGTTATAATTTACAACAAGATTGGTTATGAACAGTATTTTTGCCATCAAAAACAGGAAAGTAAAAAATAACGTATTGATAGCAAAAGGCGATACCATTTCTTTAAATAGATATCTGCTTACAATAGAATTAATCTTCATGCTGTTTCGCCGACACCGAACTGCGTCTGATATAGTTTGTAATACTCACCTTCTTTAGCCATGAGTTCTTCGTGTTTGCCTTCCTCCACAATACGACCGCCAATGATCACAACGATTCTGTTTGCATATCCTATTGTAGACAACCTGTGCGCAATAATAAATGTGGTTCGGCCTTTCATCAGATTTTCAAGCGCTTTTTGAACCAATCTTTCAGATTCTGTATCAAGCGAAGAAGTTGCTTCATCTAAAATTAAAATGGGCGCATCTTTTATTAAAGCCCTTGCTATGCACATTCTCTGTTTCTCGCCGCCTGAAAGTCGTGAACCAAGTTCACCAAGCGAAGTATCAAATTGTTTGGGGAAACCCTGGATAAAATCATATGCATATGCGGCTTTAGAGGCCGATTCTATTTCCGTATCGGATGCATCCCAGCTGCCATAGGCAATATTGTTTCTAACGGTGTCATTAAAAAGTATCGGCTCCTGTGTTACTATCGCGATCTGGTCACGAAGAGATGGCATTGAAATTTTTCGGATATCAATACCATTTATAGATATTGATCCTTCGGCAACATCGTAAAATCTTGGGATAAGGTTTACCAGAGAGGTTTTGCCCCCCCCGCTCATACCTACAAGCGCAATTATTTCTCCGGGCTTAACATTCAGATTGATATTTTTTAATACCAACAGGTCATCATATTTGAAAGATACATTATCAAATACTACATTATGGGGTTTACGCTCCAGTTTAACCGGATTGTCAATTTCTTTGATTTCAGTTTCTATTTCAATGATATCAAATATTCTGTCTGCAGCAGCCAAACCCTGTTGCAATTGATTGTTAAGCTTGCTTATTTTTTTTACCGGATCATACAACATAACAACAGCTGCAAGAAAAGAAACAAAAGTACCTGTTGTATACACTCCGGAAATAACCCTTGATCCGCCATACCATATAACAAAAGCTATTCCCATTCCTCCAAGAAACTCCATTATGGGAGAAGAAAGCGCTTCTGCTCTTGTTTCTTTCATTTCCAGTTTAAACAGTTTAAGCGTTTTATCAGCGAAACGTTTTTTTTCATAATTTTCCATTCCGAATGCTTTTACTATTTTATTTCCGGAAAATGTTTCATGAAGGAAAGAGCTGATATCCGCTATTGATATATAGCGTTTCGAGCTGACCTTTCTGACTTTTTTACCTATATATACGACAGGATAAAATGCGAGCGGCAATATGATAAAAGCAAATAATGCAAGATCCCAGATCTGGTAAAATATTACAAAAACAAGACCTGCAATTGTAAAACAATCCTTAAACGAAGTTGTAACAAGAGAAGAAACCATAGATCTTATCGTAGCCACATCATTTAAAACGCGGGACATTAATGTTCCGGTTGTTTCTTTATGGAAAAAAGCAAGAGAAAGATCCTGTATATGATCATACAACCGGTTACGCAAACGCATAATGATGCCCTTGCCTACCCTGCTCATAAGATATTCCTGCCCGTACATACCAAGACCACGTGCAAAATATACTAAAATAACTGCAATAGGAATTAGTTTAAGCATACGTAAATCTTTATTGATAAAGACATCATCCAATGCCGGCTTTATTAAATATGCCGAAGCTGCAGTACTGCCTGCCACTACTAAAAGACAGAGTGATGCCAGTAAAAGCGTAAACCAGCTTTCTTTCACAAGTTTTAATATTTCAATATGTCTTGATTTGATATTTATTTTAAATATTTTTTTATTGCTCATTTATATTGACCCTTGTTTTGATAATTGCAGCATTGCTAAAGCTATATCAGCCACTCGCCCTGAAGCTCCGGCGCCTCCAAGTATATCTCTGATGCCGATAAGTTCGTTTCTCATTTTTTTAAGTTCATCAGGATTATTAAGCATGTTTAATGCTTCTTTCGCAATGTTTTCGGCAGTTGCATCATTTTGTATCAATTCAGGAACCAGCTCTTTTTCTGCAATAAGATTAACAAGACAAATATTTGAAACCTTAATAAGCGCTTTTCCAAACAGATAGCTAACAGGAGAAACCTTGTAAATTATTATCATGGGAACAGCTGCAAGAGCTGCCTCAAGTGTGACTGTTCCGGAAGCTGCAATAATAAGTGAGCAGTTTTTAAAAATTTTTTCGGTTCCTTGTACAATAATATTTTTGTCAAAAAACCCTTGCTCCTTTATTATTTTTTCAACATATTGCCTTTCAACCGTGGAAGCAAGAGAAACGGTTATTTCAATATTTTCCATTCTTTGCTTAATCAATGAAGCAGCCTCAAGCATTACTGGCAAGTGTTTTGCAATCTCCTTGTCACGTGATCCTGGCAGAAGGCCTATTGATTTAATATCTGTATTGTCATTGTATTCAGAAGTAAATACTTCTCCATCTAGCAATGGGTGGCCTACATATGTTACCGGAATAGCGTGTTTTCTGAAAAAGTCTTTCTCGAAAGGAAGTATTACAGCCAGATGATTTACAAGCTTCTTCAATTTCTTCACCCGGCCCTGTCTCCATGCCCAAACCTGTGGGCTGATATAATACAAAACAGGTATGCCAAGTTTTTTCGCAGCAGCAGCAATTTTAAGATTAAAATCCGGGAAATCAATTAATATGAGAAGATCGGGTTTTAATTCTTTAAGAGCTTTTTTGGCATCGGCTATGGCTTTAATAAGAGAAAATATCTTGGATATAACTTCGGTTATTCCAACTACAGACAGGGTTGAGGCATCCCTGATAATTTTCACCCCATTTTCTTTTAGTAAATTCCCTCCGATACCAAAAAAAAACAACCCCGGATTGTTTTCCTTCATTGCTTTTACGAGTCGGGAACCGTGAATATCACCGGATGCTTCTCCTGCAATTATCATAACACTTTTCTCGTAAAAGGATTGACTCATAGAATTATTGATCTATTAATTGATTTTTTAAATGATCGATTTGCTCCATTATACTTAGCGCAACCTTTAAGGCATTGCGTCCGATCTGTCCTGTAACCTCAGGCTCCTGTCTACTGCTCACAGACTTAACAAAAGCTGCCAGCTCGTCTTTTAATGCATCGCCTTTTGTAAAACAAAGATTTTTTATCTCCATTCCCGGAATAATGCTGTTTACTTCATCATTGTTTTTACGAACGATATTTATTTCATGGTTTGCAAAATCAACCGATATATATGCATCACGCTGAAATAATCTTGTTTTCCGTTCGTCCTTGGCAGAAATTCTGCTTGCTGTAACATTTGCTACACACCCGTTTTCAAATTCTATCCTGGTGTTTGCAATGTCAACCTGATTTGTTATAATGGGTGTTCCGGCGGCATGAAGATTTTTTATTTCCGATTTTACAAGGCTTGTTATAATATCTATATCATGAATCATAAGATCAAGCACAACACTTACATCGGTTCCACGGCCCTTGAAAGTACTAAGACGATGTGATTCAATAAATCTGGGGTTGTTGACTATATCCTTGAGCGCAAGAACGGCCGGATTAAAACGCTCCAAATGTCCAACCTGTATAATAAGTCCTTTGTTTTCAGAAATACTTATCAGCTCATCTGCTTCTTTTATAGTTGTTGTGATGGGTTTTTCAATAAGTACATCAACATCATTTTCCAAAAAATCTTTGCTTATTGAAAAATGCGCATGCGTGGGAACTACAATACTCACAGCATCCACTTTACCGATTAGATCACGATAATTTTTATAAGCTTTTGCACTTACGCCATTAGCAATTTTTTCGGCCTGCCGTTCATCAATATCAACTACTCCCACAAGCTCGACATCGCTCATCTGAAAATATTTTTCCGTATGAAATTTTCCAAGATAACCGGTGCCTACAACACCTACCCGCACTTTTTTCATTTAACCTTCCATACACAAAATCAAGGATAATTTCTTATACCAAAACGGCTACTATACTTATCCCATACTTGTCGGCAAGCATGATCATTTCTTGTCTATCAAACACAACAGCTTTTTGTGCTTCCATGGCAAGAGATTTAACACCTGATTCATGCATTGTTTTTATAGTCTGAACACCAACAGCAGGCATATCAAATCTTGTATCTTGACCCGGTTTGCATACTTTTACAATAACAGCATCACCATTTCCAAGTTTTCCGCCTCTTTTTATTGTGGCATCCGTGCCGTCAATAGCCTCAACAGCAAGAACCGACCCTCCGCAAACAATAACACATTGGCCGATATCAAGACGACCTATTTCTTTTGCGATATGAAATCCTATTTCAATATCTGCTTTTTCGGTTTTTGTCGGCTTTCGCTTTGTCCAACAACCTTCCTGCGCCAGAAGATCAGGAAGTAAAAATGTGGACGATTTAATGATGATGCCTTCTTTTTCAAGCATCCCGGCAAAAGCGCTTAACAACCCGTCATCATGCGTGCTTTTCATTCGGGCCATAAATGCTATAGCCTTAATATCCGGCCTTACATCGGAAAACATTCTTGTTTTTTTTATTGCACCAAGCATTACTGCTTCTTTTACTTCATTCTTTTTAAAGAAATTGATCAGTCGCTTCACCTGGCCAAGATGCAACCACTCGATTTTTTCAACATGTTCTTTAAGTACTTCATCCGCCTCATTTATAAAAGCTGCTGCATATACTAAAAAGCCTTTTGCCCTGGCTATTTTTGAAAAAATTATGGGAAACTGGCCGCTCCCCGCAATAAGTCCAATTTTTTTTTCAATCAATCTATCCACGATCAATCCTGATGAGCCAGTTTCAAAACGTCCCATTTTGGCCGATCTCTGCGTTGGGCTCAAATTTCAATCCTCGAAATACTAAATGTATTCCTGTGGTTGAAATTTTCCCCCGCCTTGAGCTTGACCAAACTGAAACGTTTTGAAAGTGGCTCTGATAATTATATTATCTTGAAACTCCCCGCTGGGAAGCCATTACAAAATTTATGAAATTAACAACCTCAGGGACCTGCTCAACTTCAGCTTTGACTCTTTCAACAGCCTGATTAACCGTAAGACCGATTCGAAAAATTATTCTATACGTTTTTTTCAACAAAGATATTGTTTTGGGTGAAAACCCATGACGTTTTAAGCCAACAGTGTTTAAACCATGTAATTCAACTCTCTGACCAGCGGCAATAACATATGGAGGTACATCCTTCACTACTGCCGATAATCCGCTGATAAAAGCGTATTCTCCAACTCTAACAAATTGATGTATCGCAGATAGACCGCCAATTGTAGCATTATCTCCAATGGTTATATGCCCTGCAAGAGTTGCGTTATTTGCCATTATAACCCTGCGTCCTGTCTTACAGTCATGCGCTATATGGGTGTAAGCCATTAAAAAGTTTTCTTCTCCTACTTCCGTAATGCCGCCACCGAATTCGGTCCCTCTATGAATTGTAACAAACTCTCTGATTATCGAGCCCTGACCTATTTTCACATATGTTTTTTCATCTTTAAATTTCAGTGATTGCGGCACAGCTCCAATTGCTGCATACTGATATATTTGACAGTTACGGCCAATCTCCACAAAAGGCTCTATTACAACATGTGGGCCTATCACTGTACCGGAACCTATAAATACATTATCTCCAATAATTGAATACGGGCCTATATTAACATTTGAATCTATTTCAGCGCCCGGATTGACAATAGCAGTTTCATGAATCATATTTTTCCTCCAAAAGCGGCCATCAACTCGGCTTCAGCTACACACTTACCATCTACTTTTGCTACACCGGCTATTTTTGCAACTTTAGTTCTCATATTTAAAATCTTTATATCAAAAATAATTTGATCACCCGGAACAACCGGTTTTCTGAATCTGACTTTGTCCATTCCCATAAAATAAATAGGCTCCCCATATTTTTTTTCGGGCTTAGAGGCAACAAATAAAACTCCACCGGCTTGCGCCATTGCTTCTATTATAAGGACTCCTGGCATAATGGGCATTCCCGGGAAATGCCCGGAGAAAAAATGTTCATTAATCGTAACATTTTTCAAAGCAACTATCTTCTCTCCGGCAACAAGCTCAACGACTCTGTCAATCAAAATAAACGGGTATCTGTGAGGCAATATTTTCATTATTTCCGTCACATCAAGAATTTTCTCCATTTGCTTCTCCATAATTTACAGCACTTGATTTCCTGCTTACTTATTCATCTTCTTTTTTTTCTATTTTATTCAATCGCTTTTCAATATCAATAAGCTTATTTCTCATCTCCGGAAGTCTGGGAATAACAGTTTGTACTTTTCGCCATAATTTATGAGGCATTGCAGGCGCGCCCGTCACAATTTCTCCGTTTTTAACGGATTTAATAACACCGGACTTAGGAGCAACAGTTACATTATCCCCTATAACCAGATGATCGGAAATCACCGCCTGACCGGCTATGATTGAATGCTTTCCTATTGATGTACTTCCGCCAATAACTGCTTGAGCTATAAGTAAAGTATCTTCTCCAATTGTAACATTATGTGCAATATGGACCAGATTATCCGTTTTTACCCCGCGGCATATCCATGTTTTGCCAAAAGTAGCTCGATCTATAGTATTGCCTGCCCCAATCTCAACATCATCATCTATCTGCACAATACCCGTATGAGGAATTTTATAATGTATTTTGCCGTCCGAGGAATAGCCAAATCCGTCACTTCCGATAACAGAACCTGCATGAATTATTACTCTGTTTCCAATTTTATTCCGTTCGAGAACAGATACATTGGAATAAATTTTAACATCATCTCCGATAACAACACCATCGCCAATATAAGTACAGGGATAAATTGAGACCCGGTCACCTAAAACCACATTATTACCAATCACCGCATTCGGAGCTATTGAAACATCATTGCCGCATTTAAAACCTTCTCCAACATGGGCAGATGAACTGATCCCATATTCCGGCATGGAAGGGGGGTAAAATATATTTAATACTTTTATAAATGCAATATGCGGCTGCGCAACCTGTATTAGGTTTTTCGAAGGTTCTATATATCCATGCGGTACAATAACTGCTCCGGCACTACTTTCCTTTATAACATTTAAAAACCTGGCAGCTCCTGCAAAAGTTATATCATTTTCTTTTGCATCTTCAAAAGGAGCCGCTTTATATATTATTTTCTTTGCGTCACCAACAACTTTACCTTCAATCATTTCAGCAAGTTCGGCAAGTGATATTTTCATCATGGCAAGCCTTATATAAAATCTAAATACATGATTAACGCGTAAATAGTAGGGGCGTATTGCTATACGCCCCTACAGATATTCTATACCAGAATGTCCGGTTTTCTTATTATTTTCCTGGTTGTAAAGCCGATTTTGCGTTTAATTGCTGTATAACTTTATCTGTAATATCAATAGACGGCGGCGAATAAAATACTGCATTTTTTTCAATAATAATTTGATATTTTTCTTTTTTGCATATTGCATCTACAACAAGATCAACCTCATTTTTCAAACTTACAAAAAAACTTTTTTGTAAGTTTTGAATATCAGCATTATATTGTTTCTGGAGAATCATAAATTTTTCATATTTTGCTTTTAATTCAAGCTGCTTTTCTTCCGTTACGTCTTTCTTTGTAACCATTGCATTTTTTTCATACTGCTTTTTAAGTTCTTCGAGTTCAGCTCCTTTTTTTTTAAGGTCTACCTCCATCATTTCTCCCTGTTTTTTAATTTCCGCCCGGCCGGATATCCCTGTATTTGATTCCTCAAGGATTTTCCTGAAATCTACAACTCCAATTTTAGCAGCATCTGCTGCATAGGCATAAATTCCGAGCATAAAAAAAAGTGCTGCACCCACCAAAACAGTTTTGTTAAATAAACGCATTATACCCCCTATTAAATTATAAATATTTACTTTTGACAAATACAGTTAAAATACTGAACCCACCGTAAATTCAACCTTTCCACCTTCACCTGCATCTTTTTTCGGATCAAGAATATAGCCATATTCCACACGCATCGGCCCCATTGGTGAGTACCACCTGATACCGCCACCGACACTTTCCCTTGAGCTGCCGAGATAGTCTTCACTATTGTCATACACATCCCCGGCATCAAAAAATAAAACACCCATAACACCGGCACCCTTGATAAGAGGAAAAACAAATTCAAGGTTAAACTGAACAAATTTATTGCCGCCAATTTCAGTCAAATAACCTTGCGAATTTATTCTTTTAGGACTTAAATCTTCCCATTCGAATCCTCGCAGTGAATTTATTCCGCCAAGATTGAAACGCTCATATATAGGTAATTTTTTGCTCGAATTTTGGGTTACATATCCGGTCGCTGCATGTATCGAGCCTACAGTTCCTTTAAACAAAGGATAAAACCAGCCTGTTTCAAGATTGATTTTAGTAAATCCAATATCTCCGCCAAGTCCTGCATATTGAATAGAAACACTATGGTTCGCTCCCTCGGAGGGGTTAAAAACTTTATCACGCGAATCATACCTTAAAGCTGCTGTCACACTGCTTGAAATATTTTTGCCTTCCATATCTTTAATAGCATCCGGTGCATCATAATCAATGCTTGTTATATTGGATTCATCAAATGCATATGAAAAATATACTCTGGCAAACTCGTAAACCGGATACCCCAGTGTTATACCTGCCCCCTTGCTTTTTTTATCATATGTATCATACCCATAATTCCAGTCGTATAAATTAAAGCCGGCTGAAAGAGGTGTATCAAATAACCATGGCTCAGTAAAACTTAAGATGAATTTAGTTGAAACAGCTCCCAGCTGTGCATTTAATGATAGCACCTGACCTTTCCCAAACAGGTTTTTCTGGGAAATGGAGCCCATAAAAAATACTTTTTCCGTAGTGCCGTAACCTGCACCGAAGGTAAATGACCCGGTCGGTTTTTCCTCAACATCAACCTTAAGCAGCATTTTATCATCCGTGCTTCCTTTTAGGTTATTTATTTTTACGTCTTTAAAGAAATCCAGCCGCTTCAGGTTACGCATGCTTTTTTTAAGTTTGGCTCCGCTGTACAATTCCTGTTCATATACTTTCAACTCTCTTCTTATAACCTTATCCCTTGTTTTTGTATTTCCCTCTATTGTAATCTCTTCAAAATAAATCTGCTTTCCTTTGTTGATTATATAGTTAATATTTACCTGTAGCTTGTCTTTATCAGGATCTATATCAGGAACAACCTCCGCATAAGCATAACCTTCATTTGTATACAAATCCGTCAAAACAAGGATATCACTTTGCAAAACCTGTCTGTTATAATATTTTTCCTTATTAATTTTTATATTTTCAATAAGCTTTTCTTCAGGTAAAATTAAGTCACCTTTAATTTTTATTTTTCCAACTTTAAACTGGGGACCTTCATCGATTTTTATTTTAATATCAATTCCCGATTCTTTAATATTTACCTGAGGCTCCCCTATTTTGGCCTGAACAAAACCATTGTTATGATAAAATGCTGAAAGCTTTACTGTATCCTGAATCAAATCTTCCCTGTTTAGATCTCCTGCCGAAGTGATCCATGAAAACATGTTTTTCTCTGATAAAGACATAAGCTTTTTAAGCTCTTTGTCCGAATATACTTTATTGCCTTCCAATATGATATTTTTAATATATGCTTTTGATCCTTCCGAAATTATAAACTCAAGGTCAGCCTGGTTATTATCATGATCATAAGTCTTATATTCTACTTTTACATTGTGATAATTTCTACTTTTATAAAGACTTTCAATTCTTTCGATATTTTTCTGAATCGCTACAAAATTCAGAATCGAACCGGTCTTGATATCTAAAATTTCCTTGATCTTGTCGTTTTGGATTGTTTGATTGCCTTTAAAAATTATTGTTTTTAAAGTCGGTTTTTCTTTAACTTTCAGTTTAACCAACTTACCTTCGGGTGCGTCTTCATCTTCAATTCTCACATCATCAAAATATCCCATAGCATATACGGTCTTTAAATCTTCAGACAAGGTCTGAGGATGATATATATCTCCTTCTTTTGTTTTAATTATCCTTTTAATTGCATCAGCTTCAATTCGCCTATTACCCTCCACAAGTATTTTTACAACTTTTTCACGTTTAAATATTTTCATCCCCAGATCGCGTGAAAGATTTTTCAAGCTGCCGGAAAGATTTTCTATTCCCTCTCCCTCATAGAAAAAACTCTTTAGGGGCTCATCTTTCACAGATTCGATCATTTTTGCATTAATTTCAAAATGCTGGTCCACTAAAGTTATACTTCCCCAAACAACATATTTAGCATCTGCATCAATACCGATTGTTCTTATTTGTTCTGTGTTTTCAGCTTGCTGTGTGATAGATAAGATTATATCAGGATCAGGTTCTATAATAACAGCACCATCTTCTTTCAAATGGTTCTTTATGATCTGAGGGATTTGGGTTTTCAGATATGAAAGTTCATTCTTGGCATTTACTTCAAAAGGCAAAACCAAAACATTCGCTGTTTCAAAAGAGTAAGTTCTAAACGGAAACACCAACAACAATGCAACGGCAATCAGGCATAAATATTTTTTCATTATACTTCCTTAACTCGCTTCTACAAGACGCCCATCAATTATTGTAACACACATAGCCATAAATGACGCTAACTCCATGTTATGCGTCACTACTATCATTGACATGTCAAGCTCTTTGTTAAGTTCCATAAGCAACTCATGAACCTGCTCACTGTTTCTTTTATCAAGATTGCCTGTAGGTTCATCCGCAAGAAGAATAAGTGGTTTTAATACAAGCGCCCTTGCTATAGCAACCCGCTGCTGCTCTCCACCGGAAAGTACACTGACCTTGCCATTTATTCTATCTTTAAGCCCAACTCTTATCAAAATTTCTTCCGCTGCTTCTCTTGCTTGTTTTTTACTTACACCTTTTATAAGACCTGGTATCATCGTATTTTCTATAGCAGAAAACTCTGGCAGTAGATGGTGAAACTGAAATACAAACCCGATTGATTCGTTTCGAAATTTTGCCAATCTATCCGAACCACAACTTAAAATATCTTCATCAACAAAAGAGATGGTACCACTATCAGGATAATCCAGTGTCCCTAGTATATGCAATAGAGTAGACTTGCCAATACCTGATGCACCAACAATTGCCATAGTCTCGCCTTTACACAAATCAAAATCGACATCTTTTAAAATTTCAAGATGAACACCGCTGCTGTTAAAATTTTTAGAAAGCCCCCTTACTCTTAAAAAAATCTGAGGGGATTCAATAGAGATAATTTGGTTGTAATCCGGCGTATTATCCATGGCGTATAGCCTCAACAGGATTCAGTTTGGATGCCTGGTGGGCCGGATATAAGGTTGCCAAAAAGCAGATAACCAATGCTGCTGCTGCAATGGTTATTATATCAGAAGCAACAAGCCGTACAGGAAGAGTAGTTATGTAATATACATCCCCTGGCAGATCAATAAACTTATATTTTTCCAAAAGTTTACAAAGAGTATAACCGGAACAGACACCCAGGATGGTTCCGACCATACCTATTAACATTCCTTTGAAAACAAATATTTTTCTGATACTCATATCAGTTGCGCCCATAGCTTTAAGAATAGCAATATCTTTTGTCTTCTCCATTACCATCATAATAAGAGAACTTGCTATATTCAGTGCTGCAACAAGAACAATAAGTATTAAAATAATAAACATGACTGCTTTTTCCAGCTTTAAAGCTGAAAAAAGATTTTTATTCATTTGCATCCAGTCTCTTGCCCAGTATGGAAATCCAAGTTCATCGATAATTTTTTTAGCTATATTTCTGGCATCATAAATATCTGTTACATTCAACTCAATACCTGTTATTGAATCGTTCATCCTCAATATTTTTTGAGCATCTTTAATATTAATATATGCTAGTGATCCGTCATAATCATGTATCCCGGATTCAAAAATGCCCTTAACTACATATTGTTTCATTGTGGGCAAATATCCTACAGGAGATATCATACCTGCAGGAGATATAAGATATAGTTTATCACCTTTAAATACTCTTAACTTATTTGCAAGTTCCTTTCCCAATATTATACCGGGGGCAGCATTAAAATATCCGCTGTTTTTATCATCCGGCAGGCCATTTCGCAATAAAAGAGTATCAAGGTTTTTTACTATCCGGCCCTCAGCACTTGGATCAACGCCTTTTAAAACAGCGCCGGAAACTCCTGAAGAAGATTTAAGCATAACCTGTGTATAAATGAAAGGGGCTGCGGCTTTAACACCATTAATTTTTTTTATGTGCTCAAGAACTGCCGGATAATCGGAAAATTCTCCTCCGCGCCGCATTACAACAACATGCGATTCAACTCCAAGTATGCGGGATTTAAGATCAGTTTCAAAACCTGCCATAACAGCAATAACAACTATAAGAGCCATTACTCCAACCATAACACCTACAATCGATAAAATGGTTATAAGTGATATGAAGGATTGTTTTTGTCTGGCTCTTAGATATCGCCCACCAATAAATAATTCAAAAGACATAATATATCTTCTTTACTTTTATATGCTTGGGAATTAACACAGACATTAGATCTTTATACGGAAAATTCAATTTTAAAAATAATGCCATATTTGAATAACAAGGAAATAAGATATTTGATATATCATCAATTAGGCTTTTGCCCAGCAGGCTTCATATGTGGAAAAAGGATTACTTCCCTGATTGAAGCAGCATCAGTAAAGAGCATTGTAAGCCTGTCAATACCAATACCCTCACCTGCAGTAGGAGGCATTCCATACTCTAATGCTTCTATATAATCTTCATCCATATGGTGTGCTTCGTCATCGCCATCCTGCCTGTTTGATATCTGCTGCATAAATCGGCTATGTTGATCTTCAGGATCATTTAGTTCCGAAAAACCATTTGCTATTTCATTACCTGCTATGAAAAGCTCAAAACGGTCTGTCATCGTCGGATCTTTTTCACTCCTTCTGGATAGAGGTGAAACCTCAACAGGATATTCGGTTATAAAAGTTGGCTGAATCAGCTTATGTTGTACAAGCGCATCAAATATTTTTGTTATTATTTTGCCTATCCGTTCTGTTTTTGTAATCTTTACACCACTAGAATGTGCAAATTCGAGGAGTTTTTCTTTATCTTGAATTATAGATGGGCTTACTCCACCAAATTCGTCCAATGCATTTAGAAGACTTATTCTTCGCCACTTCCCGCTAAAATCAATAGTATTTCCCTGATAAATAATTGATGTTGAACCGGTTATTTCCAATGATAATCTGGAAAACAAGTTCTCGGTCAGATTCATGAGATCCTGATAGGTAGCATAGGCTTCGTAAAACTCTAACATGGTAAACTCCGGATTATGCTGGGTTGATACCCCCTCGTTCCTGAAATTTCTGTTAATTTCAAATACTCTTTCAAATCCACCCACTACTAACCGTTTTAAATATAACTCCGGAGCTATTCGTAAAAACAGATCCATCCCAAGAGCATTATGGTGCGTTTTAAAGGGAGCCGCTTCAGCACCACCTGGGATAGGCTGCATCATCGGCGTTTCTACTTCAATATAACCTCTTTCCAAAAAAAAATTTCGTATTTCCTGGATTACTCTGCTTCGTTTTACAAATATATCCCTGGCATCAGGATTTATTATCAAGTCAAGATATCGTTGGCGATATCGCTTTTCAGTATCTTTAAGCCCATGAAATTTTTCAGGAAGAGGTCTAATAGCCTTACATACAAGTCTCAATTCGAAAGCAACTATAGTCCATTCACCTGTTTTTGTTTTAAATATTGAACCTTTTATTCCTACAAAATCACCAATATCAAGCTGTTTAAAAAGTTGATACGAATCATCCCCGATTTTATCTTTTCGTATATATGCCTGGAATTGGCCTGTTCTGTCCTTAAATCTTATAAATGAAGATTTGCCGAAATTATTCATAGCCATAATACGACCGGCAACTGAAAATACAGCCTCATCTTCATTTTTTGATTCATCAAAACCACTTATTACATCTCTAATATCTTCGATAGAATGCAAAACAACATAATCATTTGGAAAAAGATTTATATTATTGCTTCTTAATTCAGATAATTTGTTTCTTCTTCTCTCAAGCAACTCACTCGTTTTTTCCACATCCATAGCTAAATTAACTTTCTATATAATTTTGGGATCTAATCTTTAATATAAATGGTTCATTATATACTATTAAATCTTTGAAAGCCTACTATAACATTAAAGATATTAATATACTTTTCTATTATCAAACGGGGGCAAAGATAATAATTATTAGAAATAAATTTGGTAACCTATTTAAGTAATAGTGTCAAGATTAAGTTATCAAATTAGGGTGGATCAATTTGCTTTATTTTGAATGTAAAAACGGATCCTTTATTAACTTTACTTTCAACATCAAGCCAGCTGTCATAAGGTTTTAAGATGTTGTAAACTATAGATAATCCAAGGCCTGTACCCTTTTGTTTGGTAGTAAAAAAGGGGTCAAAAATTGATTTGATATTATCACCCGGTATACCATAACCATCATCAGCTACTTCAGCTATCGCATATTTATTCTTTAAAGAATATAATTTCACTTTAATATTACCTGTGTTTTCAATAGCCTCAGAAGCATTCAAAAGTAGATTCCATAGAATTTGATATATATGCACAGGATACATTTCTACCCAGATATTTGGTGCAATATCTTTTATCAATAAAATTTTTCCTGAACATTTAATATCTTTTTCAAAAAGCTCAATAGTTTCTATTATGGTTTTTCCCAATTCGATTTTTTCTATCTTTCCAGCAGGCGGTCGTGCAAACAACAAATAATTATTAACAAGGGAGCCCAACCGATCTGCCTCCCTATGTATTATCTGCATAAGCTTATCATTTTGCGGATTGTCGTACATATCTTCTCTTAAAAGCTGAATAGAACCGGATATTGAAGCAATTGGATTTTTTATCTCGTGAGCCATTCTGGCAGCCATCTCTCCCATTGCGGCCATCTTTTCAAAACGCTTGATACGCTCTTTCATTGCGATTAATTCATTTTTAGTTTTTCTTACCTGTTCCGCAAGAAAATTACTCAAAAAAGCAACGGCAAAACACGCTATTGTTATAATTAATACCTTATATTGTATCTGACTCCACGGATAATTTGCAGCTACAAGACTGTCTTCAAATGGAAACGGATTTATTATAGCTAAATATTCCAGATTAACGATTATGCCATACTGAATAGCGCAAAGCCCAGCAATAATCATACTTCCTTTTTTAAAAAGAAGCATAGATGAGTATATTATAACCAAAAGATATAAAAATGAAAAGATACTTGAAAAACCCCCTGTAACAAAGATTATGCAGCTTATAATGAAAGTATCAATAGCTATCTGTATTGAAGCAAAACGTTTAATTTTTTTCACACGATTAAGCAAAACATTATAAATTATTGAAAGTATCAAAACTCCTGATATAAGGGCATAAAGCACAAAAAGAGACATATCAAGCAGGGAATGTGTCGAATTAAACTGAAGAATTATAGTTGACCCAAGAAGAAGCGAAATAAAAAGGACTCTAAATAACATGAGCCATTTGAGTCTTTGATATATATCACTTTTATATATTTCTATTATATTATCCATATCTTGAATTTAGCACAATCCATGTTTTGAAGCCAGAAAATAAAATAAAAAACCCGGAATCTTTAAAAAGATTCCGGGTTAAAAATAAATTTTCGGCGGTGTCCTACTCTCCCACCCAGTTTCCCGAGCAGTACCATCGGCGCTGAAGAGCTTAACTTCCGTGTTCGGGATGGGAACGGGTGTATCATCTTCGCTATAACCACCGAAAAATTGTAAATCATTAAATTATATTACAACTTGGTTATCTGCACTTTATCTAAAAAAGATCAAATATTTATTCTAATTATAAAAATTATTTTATGGCCAAGCCTCACGACCTATTAGTACCAGTAAGCTCAATATGTTACCACACTTACACACCTGGCCTATCAACCTTGTAGTCTTCAAGGAGTCTTTAGTTAAATATGTTTCCATATTTAAGGGATATCTAATCTTGAGGTTGGTTTCCCGCTTAGATGCTTTCAGCGGTTATCCATTCCGAACTTAGCTACCCAGCAATGCCGCTGGCGCAACAACTGGAACACCATTGGTTCGTCCATCCCGGTCCTCTCGTACTAGGGACAGATCCTCTCAAATATCCTACGCCCACGAAAGATAGGGACCAAACTGTCTCACGACGTTTTAAACCCAGCTCACGTACCACTTTAATCGGCGAACAGCCGAACCCTTGG